>JALYIA010000178.1 GCA_030776065.1 Acidobacteriota bacterium | reverse complement strand
GGCTGGGGGTTAGGGTGGCGGCTGGGCTGTGCGGCTGGCGGGGGCTGGGGGGGCGAGGCCGTCGGGGACTCCGGCGGATTCCCGGATTCCCCTGCGGATTCCCCGGCGGAGTCTCCGGCGAATTCCCCTGCAAGGGGGCTCAAGGGTCCGAAAGGTTACTTTAGTGATCTCGGGTAATTATTTACAGGGGCCACTTTGGCTCATAAGATTGGGCGCGTGGGCAGTTCTGGGGAGGGCTGCTACGCCGCCCGTTGACCTCGTCCTAACCGACGGGGTCCGGGCGTTAAATCTTTAAGCACCAATGTATGCAGCGCAGGCGACTGATGCGGGGCAGGCCTGATGCGGGCAAGGCGACGTATGCGGGGTGGGCGACTGGCCTGCTCCCGGCGGCAGGCGGGGTGGGGTAGCGCGATTGCCCGGCCGGGGCACGCGCCGTGCGCCCCCTGCACCTTCCCCACAGCAAACGCATCTACTATGGAGTGAGTTGGTGGCGCGCTGGCGATTTGGCGCAGCAGCGCAATCGGGAGGAGTTGGGATGGCAGGTCAGTTTGTAACAGCGGTAAGCGACGCGGAGTTCGAGAAGGAGGTGCTGCAGTCCGAGCAACCCGTCCTGGTGGATTTCTGGGCAGCCTGGTGCGGCCCCTGTCGCGCGCTTGCCCCGGTGGTGGATGAGGTCGCATCCCACTACAACGGCAAGTTGAAGGTGATGAAGATGGATGTGGACGCGAACACGGCCACCCCGATGCGCTACGGCATCCGCGGAATTCCCGCGCTGCTGCTGTTCAAGGATGGCAAGGTGGCGGATCAGATCGTCGGCTACGTCCCCAAGGACACGATCGACAAGGCTGTGACGAAGCACCTGGCGTAAGCGAGGCCAACTTCGAGGGGGAGGCCCGGCGGCTCACGGTCGCCGGGCCTTGCTGCGTCTGCTCGGGCGTGCGGGCCGTAGCCGTGCCCGCCGGGTGCGGGGTGCTATCCTCAGGCTCTGCATGCTGGAGTGGATGCTCTTCCGCGGGTTGATGGTGGCCCTCTTCATCCTGGCCAACAGCTTCTTTGTGGCTGCGGAGTTTGCGCTGATCAGCGTGCGGGAGACGCGGATCGAGCAGTTGATCGCGCTTGGCCGGCCGGGCGCGCGCACGGCGCTGCAGCTCAAGCATTCGATTGACGACTTCCTGCCCGCGGTGCAGTTCGGCGTCACGCTCGCGTCGCTCGCGCTGGGCTGGCTGGGCGAGCCCGCGGTGGCGGGGATGCTGCTGCAGGCGGCGGCGCGCTGGCTGGCTGTGATGCCGCCGCACGCGCTGGTGTATGCGCACACCCTGGCGGTGGTGATCGCGTTCGGTGCAATCACGTACTTCGAGGTGTTGCTGGGCGAGATTGTGCCGAAGTCGCTCGCGCTGCAGCGGGCGGAGCGGATCGCGCTGGCGGTTGCCGGCCCGATGGATGTCTTTATCCGCATGACGCGTCCCGCGGTGCGGCTGATGAACGGCTCGGCGGCCGTGGTGCTGCGTGCCTTCCATGCGCCGCTGCGGGGCGAGGGCGCGGTGCACTCGCCGGAGGAGCTGAAGCTGATCGCCACCGCGACCCGGCGCATGGGGCTGCTGCCGGTCTTCCAGGAGGAGATGATCCACCGGGCGATCGAGCTGAACCACGTGACGGTGCGGGAGATCATGACGCCGCGCGGCACGATCTTCGCGCTGCCTGCGGATATGCCGATCGACCGGGCCAGCGCGCGCATCGTCGAGGAGCAGCACTCCCGTGTGCCGGTGTATGAGAGCAGGGCGGGCGGCGGGGCCGCGATGGCGGAACCGGACCGCATCGTGGGCGTGGTGTACTCGAAGGACATCTCGCGCCTGATGCACTTCCGCGCGGTGGCGCTGGGGCTCGGCGCCGCGGTGAACTCCGGGCTGACGCTACGGCAGGTGATGCGCGACGTGTTTGTGGTGCCCGAGACCAAGCTCGCGGTGGACCTGCTGCAGGAGTTCCAGGAGCGCCGCCGGCAGATCGCGGTCGTTGTGGATGAGTTCGGCTCGACTGTGGGCATCGTCACGGCCGAGGACGTGCTGGAGCAGGTGGTGGGGGAGCTCGAAGATGAGTTCGACCTGGCCTCGCGCACCTCGACCTTCAGCTCGTCGGGGGTGACCGTGCTCGATGGAAGCACGACGCTGCGGGACCTGGGCACGCAGCTCCACTGGACCTTTCCGCGGGAGGCGGGGGTGGAGACGCTGGCGGGCTTTCTGCTGACGCAGCTGGGGCATCTGCCGGAGGCGGGCGAGGACGTGGAGTTCGGCGGACGGCGGTTTGTGGTCGCGGAGATGGCCGGAAGGCGCATCGCGCGGGTACGTGTGGAGACGCTCGATACGGCGCCGCCGCAGGCCGGCGACGCCTAGCCCGGCAGCGCTGCGGACCGGCTGGCGGGCGCGGTATGCTTACACACGACCCAGACCAGCCGTTGCCCACTGTACCCAAACCCGTTCGCCGCATCCTGATCACCCTGCCTGTGCTGTGGGTGGTTGTGTCGGTGGTGTTTCTGCTGATCCACCTTGTCCCGGGCGACCCGATCGTGCAGATGCTGGGCGAGGGGGCGACGGCGACCGATGTCTCCGTCCTGCGGCACGCGTACGGGCTGGACGCGCCGCTCGGCCGGCAGTATGTGCGGTACTGGCGCGGGGTCGCGCATGCGGACCTCGGGCAGTCGCTGCGGCTGCACGATTCGGTGGTGCGGCTTGTGCTGGCGCGCTATCCCTACACCCTGGCGCTGACGCTGGCCGCCATGGCGATCGGGGTGCTGCTCTCGGTGCCTGCGGGCGTGTACTCGGCGCTGCACCGGGGGCGCTGGCAGGATCGCCTGCTTGGGGTGGTCTCGCTCGGCGGGCTCTCGTTTCCGAACTTCGCGCTGGGACCGATCCTGATCCTGGTGTTCTCGATCAAGCTGGGCTGGCTGCCGGTCTCGACGGCGGGGACGGCGGGGATCTTCTCGCCGGGCTTTCTGCCCTACCTTGTGCTTCCAGCGTTCACTCTGGGCAGCGGGCTGGCGGCGGTGTTGACGCGGATGGTGCGGACCGCGATGCTCGAAGAGCTTGGGCAGGACTACATCCGTACGGCGCGCGCAAAGGGCCTGCCGGAGCGCGATGTGGTGTACCGGCACGCGCTGCGCAACGCGCTGATTCCTGTGCTCACAATCCTCGGGCTGCAGTTCGGCAGCCTGCTGTCGGGCGCCATCGTGACGGAGACGATCTTCTCCTGGCCGGGCATCGGCCGGCTCACCCTTTCCGCGATCTCGAACCGGGACTATCCTGTGGTGCAGGGATGCATCCTGGCGGTCGGGGTGACCTACGTTGCCGTGAACCTGCTGACCGATATGGCGTATGCCGTGGCCAACCCGCGTATCCGCTCGTGAAACAAAAGTGGCATGGCGTCCGGCCGATAAAGAAGGAAGATTGGAGCTGTTGGGAAGGGCTTTCCCTGGATACCTATTCAGAACGGAGCGTGCGTGCGGATGGCACTTTGGAGCCGCAGATTGATGGTGTTCGCGCTGGTGCCG
>JALYIA010000177.1 GCA_030776065.1 Acidobacteriota bacterium | reverse complement strand
TCATGCTGTCGAGTTCGGGGTTTGCCTCGTTGACCGTGACGGTCATAGGTTCGAGCGTCATGCCGCAGATGGGGCAGTTGCCCGGCTCGTCCCGAATGATCTGTGGGTGCATGGGACAGGTGTATTGCGTACGGGTCGCGGGCGCTGTCATGGTGATGGGTTCGAGCCCCATGCCGCACTTGGGGCATCGCCGGGACCGTCCTTATGAATCTCGGGGTGCATGGGACAGGTATAGCCGGACGGCTTCGGAGAGGCCGCGGACTCTGACGAGCCCGCAACTTTCTCCTTCGGTTGCAGATACGTGTCCGGTGCATTACGGAACTTGGTGGCGCATCCCTGACTGCAGAAGTAGTAGGTTTTGCCTCCGTGTTCCTTGTGCGGGGCTGCATTGGCTGGATCGACCTTCATTCCGCAAACTGGGTCAGTTTCGGTAATTGGAGTCGCCGCCTTCGGCGCGCCGCAGCACGAGCCGGCACCGGGTTTTACTTCGGTCTTGGATTCGGTTTTGGGTTTGTCACAGCAGCACATGGTTCCTCCGTGTTTCTCTATTGCTGCTGACGCATAGGGCGGCAGTATCTTACAGTTGGCTCCGCTTGCAGGTGCAATCGAGACATTTGTGCTCGGCACAAGAGCCGCAAACGGCGGTCAATTCTTTAGCGACAGACTTTCTCGCACGGTGTAACCGAACCGAGGCGTTGTTCGGCGTAATGCGGTTCGTCTTTGCGAAGTCTTCTATCGATTGGCCGCCGAGGTCGACTCTCTCGATCGCAGAGCGATACTCGACTTTGAGATCGCGGAAGACGTCGCCTATACAGGCACAGGCTGTTTGCTCAAGTTCGGGTTCGTAGGTCTGCGGAGTTTCGGTGGCGTATTCAGCTTCACCCTTGTCTCGGACGGAAGTGCGCCGGTAGTGGTCGGTGAGCGCATTCCGTAAGATGCGGTAAAACCATGCAACCGTGCTCTCGTCGTCGCGAATGTCCGAACCATGCTCCAGAGCTTTGATGTAAGCAATCTGCAAGACATCCTCCGCCGCGGCTTTGTCGTGAAGCCGAGCCGAAAGGAAACTCAGGAACTTGCCTCGTGACGCTATGAGGCGTTCCATCCGGTCTGCTGGCACAAGTTCAACGACCATCTGCGGCATGTCCTTATTCGTTTTCCTCGTGCGTTGGCGCCGTTCTGACCTCACCAATAGACTCCGTTCCGCCGTCTCAGCTCTCTTACACCTTGGCGGCATGGAGATGGGGGTTAGTAGCGCCCCCTTCCAGTTCAGTGCGGAGCGAAATGTCAGTGTGGGGTTGTAGCGGCAGGATGATCCATCTTCATGCCGTTCATGTCGCCAGACATAACGGTCATCTTCATTGCACCCAGCTTCACTTCAGCGGCAATCAGTTGTTCGCCCTTCTTCGTTGCGTGGACCACTGTGTGATCGCCGACCTTGATGTCCTTGGCCGCGATAGCGGTTTCTCCGCGAAGAAATTTCGTCGTTGGGGCGAACGCTACTGTCTGAATCTTTCCATCCGCCCCCTTCACGCTGATGCTGGTGTCGGTAATGGAGGTGACGGTTCCCATCACATGAATCATTCCGTTGTGGGCGTAGGCCGCTGTCGCAAACAGACCTAAGGTGAGGACCATGACTAAGAGGCGTTTCATTTTGTGTGTCCTTTCATGTGGTGCGTGGTTGAAGTTTTGTCTGAAGACGTTCCGCCATCGAGGAATTGCTGTTCATCCTTTTCTTCTTGCCACTCGTCCGGGCCTTTGGGATTCAATGCTTCCATCTGCGCCTCTTCTGCCGTGGTCAGCTTGGGCAAATGCCGTATGAAGTGGACGAGCTTCCAAGTTGACTCCGTTGAGTCTTCACCTCCAAAGGCCGGCATCCCGGACATGCGGATGCCGTTCTCTATGTCGTAGAAGATTTCGCCGTCGCTCATGGTTTGTGTTTCGTCACGAAGATCCGGCGGCTTCGGGTACATACCCTTGCCGAACATGGTCTGCCCGTCCCCGTTGTTTCCGTGGCAGACGGCGCAATGGTCGGCGAAGTGTGCGAGAGCTTCCTGCTGGACGGCGGGAGTCAATGCAACGGGGTTCTTCATGTTCTTCGCGGAAGATGGCATGGCAGTCGCCCGCGCATAGTCGGCCATCATCGCCTCCATATGCGAAGGCTCGGCACGGGCGCTGAAGCCATGCATAGACGTTCGCATGTAGACCCATGCTCCAACGGCGAGGAGGGCAAGAACGGCAACGGATATAGTGGCGAAACGCAGTAGGCTCTTCATCGGCGTCCTATTCTGGCGAGCCGCCGGAGTTTGCTGGATTGATTGAGGTCGATTGGCTTCCCGTAGACCTTGGAGCCTCCAGGCCGCCGCTTAGGGTGTAGTTTTGCAACGCGACAGCGTTCGTCCAAACGTCGTGCAACGCGGATAGGTAGCCGATCTGCAACTGAAAGAGTGTCCTCTGCGATACCAAAACCTGCGGGTACGCCATCGCCATACTCTGGTACTTCGTTATGTAAAGCTGGTATGCCCGCTGTGCTCTCGGAATCAGCTCGGTGCGGTAGCGCTCTGCGGTGAATTTAGAAGAAAGATAAGCCTGGACAAGTGGTTCCGAAATTTCTTTCAAGGACAGTTGCGTTCGCAGAACGTCTTGCTTCGCCCTTTCGACTTCTGCCAATGCCGCGCTCACGTTCCCCTGATTGCGATTCCATAAGGGCAGGTTGATTCCCACGCTTGCGAAGCTCTGCGGGCCAGTGGCTCTAACTGGCTTTTCAGTGATGTGCTCGAAGTTGTACTGCTCCCCCACCCGCACTTGCAAGTCGGGTATCGACTGGTGCTTTGCCTCGCGGAGACGAGCTTCACCGATGGCGACTTCCTGCTGCATTCTCTTGACCATCGGGCTCGATTCCACGATGGCAGCAATCTGTTTGTCGGTATCCAACTCTGGCGGCGAATCGAGAGACCCCGCAAGAGGAGTGACAGGCAGGGTTTGCTTTCCTGCGAACGCAGTCAGCGTCCGAAACTTCTGGATGAACTCTCTTTGCGCGGTTACGAAGTCGATCTTAGCTTGCTCGGCTTCGACTTCGGCCTGGAGGATGTCTGGAGAGTCTGCCTGTCCGACATTGGCGAGTTGATGCACCGTCTCGACGGCATCGAGCGCCACGCCTACAAGTCGCTGTCGCACGACTACCATTGCCTGAGAAGTCAGGGCCGCGTAGAACGCTTGTATCACGTCGCTATGGACTCGGTAGGTCTGTTCCTCTACTCCGATTTGGTCGGACTGCTTCTGCTGGTTGTAAATGTTCTTGCGAAGTCCAAGTTTGCCGCCGAGGACGATCGTCTGTTGGACATACGCTCCCTGCTCGCCACCGCCGTAGCTGCCTCCTCGGATTTGATCTCCTTGATAACCGACGCTCGGGTTCGGATAGAGGCCTGCTTGCTGCGCTTGCGCCGTTGATCGGCGCACAAAGGCGTTAGCCTGAGCTAGCGTTGGATTGTGGGTGTCCGCAAGGCCGAGGAAGTCCTGAAGTGCCATTGGTTGGCGCGATACAACATCCTTTAGCAAGTCCGGTGCCGGAATGTTGGAGCCGGTCTTGTGCGTCGGATTCTCCGGTTCTTGCAGGTTCATCGTGTCGTGGGTGATGGAACCTTTCTGCACCTGTTGGGGCTGGCCCATATCCATTCCCGGCATTGACTGCTCCTGCGGTCTTGCCGGTGCGGTCATGTCCATTCCGGGCATAGCCGGTTCCGGTCTAGGCGTTGCCTTCTTGGTCGCTGGCTTAGATTGCTGGGCCGGTTTTGGCTTTGGGTCTCCCGGCATATTCATTCCCGGCATCGACTGACCATGCGCCAAAGCGCTTGCGGCGAGAATGAAAATTGCAGATGCAAATGACATTGGTAGCTTCATGAAATCTCCTGGATGGTGCGTGCCCCGTTTAACCGCGATTGAGAAGGGACAGATATGGGTCGTTCGGACGGTTCGCCTCTTTCATGCGCGCGATCACTTCGTCGTACTTGTCGGGAGGCAACACGCGAACAAAGGTCATCATGCCGGCCATGAACTGACTCCACCCCGGTTTGAGGCCGTAGTTCTCGGGCTTCTCAACCATCTTGTCCATCTGCATCATCGGGCCTTCCATATAGGCGTCTTGCGGGAAGTTCGGGACATCGTTCGCGTTCGGAGCAACCTCGCCTTTCACGTCTCCCATGTCCATCCCAGCCATGTCACCGGAACCCGGCGTCATGCCCTGCATCGCCGTCTTCATCTTTCCTTCGGAGAGCGGCCCGTTGGTCGTACTCATATCTGCGGTCGAGCCGAAACCCAGGCCGCGCCCCAGACTTGTCCCATAGTCGTCGCCCATAGGTGCGCCCGGTGTGCCTTGCAGCATCCCCATGCCGGAGTTCATATCGACACCCGCTGGCATACCAACTTGGCGCGTCATTTTCCCGACGTTGGACGACATCTGGTTCATCATGTGGTGGGGCATGTGGCAGTGAAGCATCCAGTCGCCCGGATTGTTAGCGACGAACTCCACGTTTCGCGCCTGCGCCACGCCAACAAGGACGGTATTACCGGGCCACCATGCCACCTCCGGTATGCGACCACCTTCTGTTCCCGTAATGTAGAAGGTATTGCCGTGAAGGTGAATGGGGTGGTGGTCCATTCCAAGATTGATAAGCCTCAATCGAATGCGATCCCCTTGCCGAACGATCAATGGGGTATTCGAAGGGCCCGCTTTGCCATTGAAGAGGAGCCAGTTGAACTCCATGTTCATGGTGTTCGGCACAGTGTTGTTGGGCAGGACTGCGTATTCCTGTATGTGGATCGCAAAGTCCTTGTCGCAGTGTGGACGGTAAGCCTCTTTAGGGTGCATGATGAACGCCCCAAGCATCCCCGCCATCTCCTGCATCGCCATGTGCGAGTGATAAAAGTACGTTCCGTTCTGACGAATCGTGAACTCGTAGATGAACCGTCCGCCCGGCTTTACGGGGGCCTGGCTGATACCGGGCTGACCGTCGAATCGAATCTCGTCTTCAAATCCGTGCCAGTGAATGGACGTAGACTCAGGAAGCTCATTGTCGAAGATCACGCGAACTTGGTCGCCCTCGTTCACTTGGATGGTGGGACCGGGGGCAGAACCGTTGTACCCCCACACATCGATCTTCTTGTCCGGAGAAATCTGTTGTTTCACGACCTGAGCAATCAAGTGAAAGACCTTGACGTTGGCATCCATCGTGTACGGCAGATCCCCAACATCGGTCGTCACCACCGGGATATTGAAAGCGAGCTTTTCGCTTTGGTTTCTTCGATTCTTCAGTCGCTCTGCCTGGTCATTCGACGTTGCGGCGAGCGCTTTCTCCGACGTGAATAGCCCTGCGGTGATGCCGAGGGCGCTTTGCAAAAATGAGCGGCGGTTTGCCATAACAAACTCCTGGGTCAGTGGAACCATCAAGTAAGACGGAACTGGCACAGAACGTGTCGCCAAACAGGCCAATGCTGCAGGACTCGGCGACACGCCCCGGCCAGTGACAAAGGGCAGGGCGGGGGAATGTCGAGATTAGAGGCGCAGAACTGCGCTTAGCCTTGGTGGCCCATGTATTGCCGATTCTGAAGTGAGCACTCTGGCGAGAGTCATGAATGTCTTCAACCCGATGATCGGGGAGGACGAGGCAATTACAAAAGGCAGTGGTTGCAC
>JALYIA010000176.1 GCA_030776065.1 Acidobacteriota bacterium | reverse complement strand
TGTTGGTGGGGGGCGGGGAGAGGCGGAAGGCGGGTACGGAGACCGCGTCGGCGGGGAGGAAGAGGGCTGTGCCGAAGGCTGATCCGGAGACGGTGGTGGCCTCGGGGAGGAGCTCCGCGGTGCAGGCGTAGAGGACGCCGACGAGGGTGCCGAAGGTGTAGTGGACGGCCTGGCCGGCGGTCTTTTTCTGGTCGGGGGAGAGGTGGTGGCCGGCGGTTTCGGCGAGCTTGCGGGCGACCTTTTCGGTGGAGCCTTCCTGGCGTGCGGCCTGCTGCTCTTCGAGGATCTGCTCGTGGGCGGCGGACCAGGGGGACTCCCCGGCGGCGATCTTCTTCTGGAGGGAGGCTTTTTTCTGGCCGGCGGAGGCGATCTTGAGGAACTGATCCATGACCAGGGTGGCGGCGATGCCGGCGAAGAGTCCGGTGGCGATGGCGGGCAGGGCGGCGGGTTGGCGTCTCGGCATAGGGAGGTTGGATGCGGACGGGGGCTGGGCGGGGGGCTGGGCTGGTCTGGATCTGAGGGAAAAGGCGCCGAAGCTTGGCTGAAAGGGGCGAGTCTGAGGGCAAAGGGCCGAAGCTTGGCGGCGGGCGGAACTTGGGGGTGGCGGCGGGGTTTACCCAGGCGGCGGTTTTTTTCTGGCCGAGGGCGTGCCGGGCAGCTTAAGCTGGAGTGTCGTGGAGGCAGCAATGAAGCGGTTCGGTGGATGCGTGACTTCGGTGGCGGGAGCCGCTGTGCGGGGCGGTGTGGCTGGCGTATTGTGCGTGCTGCTGGCGGGGGAGCCGATGCTGGGGCAGGCGGGGCCGCGGCGCGGACCGACGGCCGGGGGGACGCCGCAGGCTGGGGATGCACGGATTCTGCACGCGCTGAACCGGTTGACGTTTGGGCCGCGGCCGGGGGAGATCGCCGCGGTGAAGAGCATGGGGTTGAGCCAGTGGTTTGAAGCGCAGTTGAACCCGGTGCGGATCGACGACTCTGCCTTTGAGGCGCGGCTGGCGAACTACCCTGCGATGAAGCTGCCGCAGGCGGAGCTGATTGCACGGTATCCGTCGCAGCAGATCATCCGGCAGATGGCGGAGCGGAACCTGCCGCTTCCGGCAGACCCGGTGGAGCATGCGATCTACGCCGACCAGCTGGCGGAGTACAAGATCCAGCAGGAGAAGAAGCAGGAGCAGGCGACGGCGGCGGCGACGGGCGGCGGCGGCATGGAGGCGTTGGGCTCGGGGGATGCGGCGATGAGTGGGGCCGGTACGGGCTCGGGTGCGAGGCTGGGGAAGAAGGCGGGCGGGGAGATGGCTGCGGCGGCGGTTCAGGGGGACGGGCTGGCGCCGGAGGATGCGAGCAGGCCTCTGCCGCGGTTGGCGATCTCCGACGGGTCGCAGGCACAGGCTCCGGCGGAGCATGTGGAGGCGCTGTTCAAGGACCTGGAGGCGGTGAAGATCCTGAACCTGCCGCCGGAGGAGCGCATGCGGCGCGTGCTTGGGATGAGCGGGAGGGAGTTTGCGGGGTTCCGCGAGAGCCTGAGCGGGGCGGAGCTGGCGCAGTTCAACGAGGGGCTGACGCCGGAGCAGCGGGAGGTGTTCGGCGCGCTGCAGAACTCGACGCGCGTGGTGGGGGGTGAGGTGCAGCAGGCCCGGATGCTGCGCGATGTGTACAGCGAGCGGCAGGTGGAGGCGGTGATGACCGACTTCTGGCTGAATCACTTCAATGTGTACATCCGCAAGAATCAGAATGAGCCGTACCTGCTGCCGGCGTACGAGCGGGAGGCGATCCGGCCGAACGCGCTGGGCAAGTTCGAAGATCTTCTGGTGGCGACGGCGAAGAGTCCGGCGATGCTGATGTACCTGGACAACTGGCAGAGCATAGGGCCGGAGTCGAAGGCGGCGCGGCAGGGTGCGGGGTATGCGGCGCGGCTGGAGAATCCGCAGGCCCGGGCGGCGCTGAAGGATCGCGGGCTGAATGAGAACTACGGGCGCGAGCTGATGGAGCTGCACACGCTGGGGGTGAACGGCGGGTATACGCAGAAGGATGTGACCGAGGTCGCGAAGGTGTTTACGGGCTGGACGATGACGCAGCCGCAGAAGGGCGGCGAGTTCCAGTTCGACGATCGCCGGCACGAGCCGGGCGCGAAGACGGTGCTGGGGCAGACGATCCAGGAGAACGGGATGAACGAGGGCCTGGAGGTGCTGCACATGCTGGCCACCAGCCCGGCGACGGCGCGCTTTGTCTGCGGCAAGCTGGCGGTGCGGTTCGTGAGCGACGCGCCTGCACCGGCGCTGGTGGACCGGATGGCGAAGACGTGGATGGACTCGGGTGGCGACATCAAGATGGTGCTGCGCACGATGTTCAACTCGGCGGAGTTCTGGATGCCGGAGGTGCAGCGGGCGAAGGTGAAGACGCCGGAGGAGTTTGTGATCTCGGCGGTGCGCGCGGCGGGTGCTCAGGTGAACAATCCTTCGGCCCTGGTGAGTGCGCTGGACAAGCTGGGGATGCCGCTGTACGGGATGCAGACGCCGAACGGCTACTCCTGGGCGAGCGAGCCGTGGGTGTCGACGGGCGCGCTGGTGGCGCGGATGAACTTTGCGCTGGTGCTGGCGGCGGATCGCCTGGGGGGGACGCGGACGGACTGGACGAGGCTGCTGGCGTCGGCGCCGATGCCGCACGGGGCAGGGGCGGTCGACGGCAGGGCGGTGGAGGATCCCGAGATCGCGTTGAAGGAGGCGAAGCTGGAGCGGCTTCTGCTGGGGGTGCCGGTGAGCGAGCGGACGCGCGCGGCGGTGATCGCGCAGTCGGGTGATTCGACGGCGGCGATTCAGGCGCAGCGGGAGTTCCAGGGCGGGGCGGGGAGAGGGCCTCTGCCGGCGGCGATCGGCGGGGAGTACAACCCGGCGCTTCCCGGAGCGGCGGGAGTAACGCCTGTGGGAGCGCGCGCGGGCGGCGGGGGACGCGGCGGCATTCCGGACGACCGGCAGGCGGCGATCATGGCGGGTCTTCTGCTGGGGTCGCCGGAGTTCCAGCGACGCTAGGCAGGCGAGGCGGATCGGGCAACTTTTGCCGGGGTTTCGCGTTAGAACGGACAGGCGTACGAGTGCGGCGGCCCGGTCCAGGAGCGCGGTGATGTCGAATTATGGGAAGGCAGCGAACGACCAGAGCGACTGGGGATGCGATCTCCGGGGGCGGGATGCGGCACGCCGTTCGGTGACGCGCCGGGGATTCATGAAGGGCGGTGCGCTGGCGCTGTTCGGCACGGCGAGCATACCGGCGTTTCTTACGCGGTCCGTGATGGCGGAGATGGGTGCGGCGGCGGCCGGGGGCAGGAAGCTGGTTGTGCTGTTTCAGCGGGGCGCCGTGGACGGGCTGAACGTGGTGGTGCCGTACCGGGAGAAGAACTATTACGCGATGCGGCCGACGATCGCGCTGAAGCCGAACGAGGTGATCGACCTGAACGGCTGGTTCGGGCTGCATCCGCAGATGGCGGCGTTCAAGCCGCTGTACGACGCAGGGCACCTGGCGATCGTGCATGCGGCGGGGTCGCCCGATCCGACGCGCTCGCACTTCGATGCGCAGGACTTTATGGAGAGTGGGACGCCGGGGGTGAAGGTGACGGAGGACGGCTGGCTGAACCGGGCTCTGCTGGCCTCGCCCGAGCCTGCGCGGACGTCGGCGTTTCGCGCGGTGGCGCTGGGGACGCAGGTACCGCGGACGCTGCAGGGAAGGCTTCCCGCGATTGCGCTGAACAACCTGCAGGACTTCTCGGTGGGCGGACGCGGGCCGCAGGTATCGCCCCTGTCGAACGCGTTTCAGGCGATGTACGACGAGAGCTCGGACGCGGTGCTGCACGGCACGGGGCAGGAGACGTTCGAGGCGGTGAAGATGTTGAAGGCGGCGAACCCGGCGAAGTATCAGCCGGCGGCGGGGGTGACGTATCCCGGGGGGACGTTTGGCAGCAGCCTGAAGCAGATCGCGCAACTGATGAAGGCGGATCTTGGCGTGGAGGCGGCGTTCTCCGACATCGGCGGGTGGGACACGCACCAGAACCAGGGCGCGGCGAGCGGACAGCTGGCGAACCGGCTGAAGGAGTTCTCGGAGTCGATTGCGGCGTTCTGGCGCGATATGGGGGACGAGGCGGAGAACATCACGCTGGTGACGATGTCGGAGTTCGGGCGCACGGCGCGGCAGAACGGGACGGGGGGCACGGATCACGGACACGCCAACGTGATGCTGGTTCTGGGTGGCCGGGTGAAGGGCGGCGCGGTGTACGGCCGGTGGCCGGGGCTGGCCAACGAGCAGTTGAACGAGGGCCGCGACCTGGCGGTGACGACCGACTTCCGCAGCGTGCTGGGCGAGGCGGCGGTGCGGACGTTCGGGACGCGGAGTCTGCAGACGGTGTTTCCCGGCGCTCCGGTGACGCCGGCATCGTTTTTGAACTTCATGGCATGAAAGGGTCGGCGAGATGACCCGGATGTGGGATTCCCCTGGCAGCCGGGCGTAAGTAGCTTGATTTCAACAAATGAGGATCGACTGCCCGGATCCGGCTCCTGTTGATTCTCTTGTTTTTGGTATTTCGGAAGAGTGGCGATACATTTTGCAGAAGAAAAAGACAACTTTCTTCTCCGTATCGCGTCTTATCGGATGTACCAACGAAACACGCCGGGCTCGCAGTCCCCACGGCTTCCGGCTTCCCCTATCCGCAAGACCATCCCCACCTTCTAGTAAGGCCCCCAGAGTACAGGGGGCCTTCACTCCTTAAGGCGGCGAGGTGGAATGCGGCGACGTGGGCGCGCTGGAATGCGGCGACGTGCGCGCTGGGCCGGGGGGGGCGGCGGAGGCGGGTCAGGGA
>JALYIA010000175.1 GCA_030776065.1 Acidobacteriota bacterium | reverse complement strand
GGTGCGGATTGGTTGGGGGATTGCTTTTGGGAAGGACAGAGGAAGGGCAACGGCAACAGCGACAGCGGATTCCCTTCGGGAATGACAAAGGAAAAGGCAACGGCAAGGGCAACAGCGGATTCCCTTCGGGAATGACAAAGGAAAGTGGGGTTACGTTGGGGAAGGACACGAGGAACGGTCCTGCGGGGCCGGGGAGCATCTGGTCGTTCTTCTCGGGACACGGGCTGTGGCGGCGGGTGGGTGCAGACGGAGCTCAGGGGAGGGCATATGCGATGACGGAGTCGCCTTGCGCTGTGCCCAGGAGGCCGTGGCCGCCATCGGCGATGACAACGTACTGACGTCCGCCGATCTCGTACGACATCGGCGTGGCTTGTGCGGGCACGGGCAGACGGTCGTGCCATATCTCATCGCCGGTGGTTGCATCGTAGGCGCGGAAGAAGGGCTCCCGGGTACCTGCGGAGAAGACGACTCCGCCGGCTGTGACCATAGGACCGCTGACGTTGAGAGAGCCTGTCTTCTGGCCGGAGACTTCCGTTCCGTGGGTGACGCGGAAGAGCTGACGACCGGTGTTGAGGTCGACTGCGGTGAGGGCTCCCCAGGGCATCTTGGCGCAGGGAAGACCGTCGTGATCCATGATGGGGTGGCGGTACATCCAGTATGGGGTGTCGTGCATGGGGGAGTAGTCTTCGCCGCGGGAGGCGAGGATCGCCTGGTTGCGGACGGATGCGAGGGCGTGGGCGGTCCGGGTTGCCAGGAGCCTATGGACGGGGAAGGCGAGAAGGACGACGAAGGCTGCCAGGCCGAAGTGCCAGCCTGGCAGGGGGTTCCGACGGAGCAGCGATCCTGTGGCGAGGAGAAGCAGGGCGAGTGCGAGCACTCTTCGGTTGTAGCCGAGCAGCTGGGTGAGGTGGACCATGGCGGGGCGCAGCATGATGGGCGGCTTGCGTGCGTCCATCTGCATGCGGGGGATAAGCCTGACCTCGTAGACGTCGCTGTTGTTGTTGGCATAGAGCGTGTTGGTTACGGGACTGAAGGCCATGGAGCCCCAGTTGACGCCGCCGATGGGGCCTGGGTACTCGAGTGAACCGCGTACGCTTGGCGGGGTGTAGATTCCGTCGTAGCGTTTTCCAGCCAGTTGGCTGTCGCAGAAGGCCTGATTGGCGCTCGACCGGTGGAGGGTTACGCCCGGGGTCTCCAGACTGATGGGATTGATGGGGTCGATGGAGGAGAAGGGCTGGGTGGGCCACACCTGTTCTCCGGGTACGTCGCTTGGGGGTACGGGACGCTCGGTGACCGGGAGGAGGGGGGTTCCGGTGCGGCGGTCGAGCACGAAGATCTGGCCCATCTTGGTTCCAATTGCGATGGCAGGAGTGGTTCCTCGCCAGGTAAAGAGGAGCGGCTGCGCTGCGACGTCGTAGTCCCAGAGATTGTGGTGGACGACTTGAAATCCCCAGAGTCGTTTGCCTGTCCTGGCGTTGAGTGCGACGACGGAGTCTGCGTCGCGGTTATCGCCGGGCCGGGTTCCTCCCCAATAGTCCGGCGAGGCGCTGCCGGTGGGAACGAAGAGGAGGCCGAGAGAGGCATCGGCGGAGATTGTGCTCCAGGAGTTGGCTCCTCCGGTGCGGAGTTGTTGCGCACTGGCCCATGAGGCGATCGGATCCCAGGCCCAGAGCTGCTTTCCGGTGCGGACATCGAAGGCTCGCACTGTGCCGTTGGGCACGTCGACGGCCTGGTTGTCGGGAATGGAGGAGCCGACGACGACGACGTCTCCGAGGACGGTTGGGGCGGAGGTGATGCCGTAGACGAAGCCAGGCGTGCGGTGGACGTCGTGAGTGAGGTCCACGCTGCCGCCGGCTCCGAAGTCCGCGCAGGGCTTGCCGGATTGGGAGTCGAGCGCGATGAGGCGGGCATCGAGGGTGCCGAGGAAGATGCGGCTGGCGCAGGCATCGTTCCCCTTGCCGGACCAGGTGGCGACACCGCGTGAGGTGGTCAGGTCCCCGTCGCCGAGCATGTGGACGGCGGGGTCGTAGGTCCAGCGCTGGCTTCCGGTGGCGGCATCGAGTGCGATGACGACATCGAAGGGCGTGGAGAGATAGAGCGCGTCGTGAAAGAGGACGGGGGTGGCTTCAAAGGAGGCGGCCTGGGAGCCGGTGCGCGGGGTGTCCAGGGCATGCGTGTGGTAGGTCCACACGGGTTTCAACCGGCTGATGTTCGCCGGGGTGATCTGATGGGAGGTGGAGAACCGCTGTCCGCCGGAGTCGCCTCCATAGGTGGGCCAACCGGCTGATTGCTGACCGTTTGCGATGGTGAGGGTCCATGAAGCTGCCATGGCGCAGGCTGCAGCAGTTCTCCGAGCTTCGTACATGAGGCCGATTGTACGGGACCCAACGGTATGAGCTTCCGTGAGCGCTCTTCGGGCTGGAACGCTGCTGTATGGGGGAGGGGATGGCAACGAGGAACGGCAAGGGCGAGGGCGACAGCGGATCCCCTTCGGGAATGACAAAGGAAGGGGATTCTGTTGGGGAAGGCAGAGGAACGGCGGATTGCGGTTGGGGAAGGACGTGCGAGCTGGATGCGGAGAGGGTGCGGCCGGGTTACGCGACCGCGGGGATGGGGTCCTGCCGGGCCGGCAGCATTCGGTCGAACGAGGAGCGAACCGGGTAGCGCAGGGCGACGACGAACAGGGTGATGAGGGCGAGGCACTTGATGGGGCCGCTGATGGCCTGGTGGTGGAAGACGAAGAGGCCTGGGGGGGGGGAGAGCAGGAGGGCGAGGGCGGCGAACGCGGTGTTCAAGGCACGGGTGGAGGTTGGCTGGGGCTCGTGGCTGACGAAGATCAGCAGTACGAGGACGGCGTAGAGGTGGAGCAGCGTGTAGTCGTAGGAGACGGGAGGGAGCAGGACGATGGCCACGCTGAAGCAGAGGACCTGGTTGATGAGCGGAAGCCGCCGGATGGACGTGACGTAGAGGAGGATTCCGGCGAGCGCCATGCAGGGCAGATAGATGGACAGGGCACGTCCCACGGTGTGGGGTGATGGATGTCCTGCGCTGGCCCGGAGGTGACCGTGAAGGGAGAGGGCGAAGGACTTGAGCAGAGCGAAGAGGGAGTGGTCGTAGCGGAGGTTGGGCTGGTACTCCAAGACGTAGGTGGTGCGAAAGAGGGCGAGGCCGGACTGGATGCCGCGAATCGAGGTGCGCAGGTCTGGACAGACGAGCCAGAGGGAGACGAGCGTAGAGAGTACGGCTGTGGCGAAGGCGACCAGAGTTTCGCGGTACTTGCGGGTGGAGAGGAGCAGACCAATAAAGATGAGGGGGTAGAGCTTCATGGAGGCGGCGATGCCGATGAGCACAGCGGCCGCGTATCCGCGGCCGGTGAAGTAGGCCCAGAGGGCGAGGCTCATGGTGAGCCAGACGATGAATTCGAGGTTGGCCTGCTGGTAGCAGATTATGTACATGTTCGTGGTGGCGAAGACCAGCAGCATAAGAATCGCAGCCGTGGAAGGGCGGAACCGTCTTCGTACCAGAGCACGTACGACGAGCAGTGCGGCTATGAGATAGCCCGCGATCATGGTCAAGAGATAGACGCGTGTGGAATGCGGCAGGGAGTAGAAGAGTTTTGAGACGACGGCCAGAGGTGCGGGATAGAGGAACGGCCAGTCCTGGAACGTGAAGAAACGCGGGCTATGAAAGAACGCATAACGGGGCTTGTACAGATAGAAGTCCCGGAAGGGGTCTGTGGTCTTGCCGAACGGCCACTCGGACGAGCGAGGGATGCCGAAGAGGGGTGCGACCAGATTCATGAATGCGCTGAAAAGGGTGAGCGCCATGGAGAGGTAGAAGAAGAGCCGGATGGGAGGTGCGATCTGCCCAAGGACGGACGGCATGTTTTCCGGAGAAGGTGGCACCTGGAGGCGGGAAGGGTAAGTCGAGGACGGGAGGGAATCGTCCGGGTGCGGGGCGAATAGGTTCAATGGCTCACCGGGGTCCTTGGATACGTGTCTTACACCACAGTATCGGTTGCGTGCGATGACCGCGAGCAATTCTTACTTTCCGTCCGATTGACGGTTACAATCCGGATGCGTCGTGTGGCTTTGCGACGCAGACACCGATGGCTGCACCGGAAATGCGTATTGAGGAGATGTTTGGAGGACCAGACTGGCATTGGTGTTTCAAGTTTACCCATGTGCGAGATCGGGGCACTATCCACGGGGTCTGGCCGAAACGGGCCATAGGTGGGGGTTAGGGGGTGGGGTTCATGTGGAGGGTGTGGATGAGGAAGGCGAACTGGTCGGCGGCGTTTTCTACGCGTTTGGCGAGGGGGGTGGCGCTGCCGTGTCCGGCGCGGGTTTCGATGCCGATGAGGATGGGGCCGCAGTGGGGGTTGGCGGGGCGGTTTCGGGCGGAAGGGTGCGCAGCGGTTTGGGTGGGGTTGGCGGTGTCGGGGTCCTTCGGCTGCGCCCCGTTCGACTCGCCTTCGGCTCGCTCCGGGGCTTCGCTCAGGATGACAGCCGTGTTTGTGGTTGGGGCGGAGGGGGAGGAGCAGGCGGCCTGGAGG
>JALYIA010000174.1 GCA_030776065.1 Acidobacteriota bacterium | reverse complement strand
CATCAGAACGATGCGTCCGCGGGCGGCCTCCCACAGGCGGGTGAAGGTCTCAAGCGAGGGCTCAAGCAGGGCCTCGGGTGGATGAACGCCGCGTTTGGCGTGCGAGAGGAAGGGGCCTTCGAGGTGGATGCCGACCGGCGCGGCGAACTGCGGGGAGGCCGCGGGGTTGAGCTCCCGCGCTTCGATCTGGGTGGCGATGGCGTCGAGCGCGCGCAGGGTGGCGTCGAGCGGCGCGGTGACTGTGGTGGCGAGGAAGTGTCCCACGCCGTGGGCGGCGAGGAAGCGGCCGAGGGCGCCGAAGGATTCGGCGGAGCCTTCCATGACGTCGCGGCCGGCGGCGCCGTGGATGTGGGGGTCGAAGAAGGCCGGGGCGAGGGTGGTGCCGTCGGGTTCGCCGGGCCGGCATGCTTCGATGCTCTGCACGAGCCCGTCGGCGTCCACTGTGACGCGGGGCCAGTCGATGATGCCGGAGGGGGTGACGAGGCGTTGCGCGGAGACGATCTGAGC
Source organism: Acidobacteriota bacterium (assembly GCA_030776065.1). Classification (GTDB taxonomy): domain Bacteria; phylum Acidobacteriota; class Terriglobia; order Terriglobales; family Acidobacteriaceae; genus Edaphobacter. The sequence continues at coordinate 8,485 of JALYIA010000174.1, read as the reverse complement.
GGTCATTTCGCCTGGGCTCCTGCGGTGGCCTGTGCTCCTGCGGAGGGAAGCGCGGGTGGCGGGGGCGGGATGCCGAGGTCGGCGGCGGCGGGCAGCGTCTTCGAGTCCGTCCACTGCCGCTGCGCGCTGTGTACCTTGTCCGCGCGGGCGAGCCAGATCTGCGTGGTGTAGTCGTACTGCTCGAGGACGTTGCGGAGCCAGTACGGGCGATTGGAGCGGAGCCAGGCGGCCTGGTAGAGATCGCGCAGAAGGGTGTAGCCGTTGCGGATGTCCTGGATGCGGCCGTTGACTCCGTTCAGGTCGGAGAGCTCGCGGGCGACGGAGCTGCGGACCTTGCGGTCGGTGCTGGAGGGTGCGGCGAGCGCGCGGGCGTAGGCTGCGGCCATCTCGTCGGCGAGCTGGAACTTGAGGCCGATGAAGTCCATGCGGCGGGCGCCGAGCTCCATGGCGTCGACGGCGTCGGGCTCGCGGAGTGCAGAGGCCGCGGCGCCGAAGGTTGCGACGTCGTAGAGGGTCGACGGCGTGGGCTGTGCCTGCACGGTGCGTGCGCCGGCGGGATTGGCGCCCGCGGCGGCGCGGGCCTGCGCGATCCGTGTGAGTGCGGCCTCGGCGTGCAGGCGCAGGTCGTGGGTCCAGGGGCGGACCTGTGCGGCGATCTTCTGGCCGTCCCTGGACCAGGGGTCGAGCCAGAAGATGTTGTTGGTGGCATCGCCGACCTGGGCGTTGTCCCGCAGAACGCGGTGGGCGGCCATGAGTTCGAGCTGCGCCTGGTTGAGCGCTCCTGTCGCGTCTGCATGGAAGACCTGGGCGTAGCTCTGCTCGAAGGCTTCGACGGAGGACTCGCCCTTCTGCCAGGCACAGGCTGCTCCGAAGAGGATGCCGTACCAGTCCTGGTTGAAGAGCCCTTCGCCGTCGTCGTTCCAGATGGTGTTGAGCTGGCCGGTTGCGCCGAACTTCTGTCCGTCGCGGGTGAACTGCTGGATGTTGTAGAGGGCGAGGTTGTTGTCGGGGTAGACGACGCGGTAGTTGTGCACGGAGGGCGCGACCCAGGTCTCGAATCCCGCGCTGACGAAGGGGCCGATCTGCCGGGCGAAGCCGCGGGGCGAGGGGTCATAGCTCCAGGCGACGGCGATGGTCTGATCCTTGAAGGCCTGGGGGAGGTCTTTGAGCAGCGCGGGGGAGTCCTGCGCGACGTCTCCCCAGAAGAGCAGGCGGCGGTTGAGCGGCTTGAGCGTGGCGGCGATCTGCTGCATGAAGTCGAGGTAGACGGGGGCGAGGCCGCGTGCGTCGACGTCTGGCTTGGTCTGGCCTGTGCCGAGGTCGACGGTCTCATCGGCGCCGATGTGGAGGAAGGGGCCGGGATACTGTGCGGCGAGTTCGGCGAACTCCTGCTGGATGAGGGCGAGGGAGCCGGGCTGTGCGGGGGCGAGGACGGCGCCGTGCGGGGTCTCGGCGAGGGTCTGGTACTGCTCCCACTGGAGCGCGTTGCGGAGGTGGCCGAAGGCCTCCTGCTCCGGCACGATGGTGACGTGGTAGGGGCGGGCGTAGGCGACGAGCGCGGCGGCGTCGGCCGCGGTGAGGGAGCCGCCGGGCGGCGCAATCAGCGGGTTGGCGGCGTAGGCGGCGGTGTGCTCGAAGTAGGGGGAGTAGAGGTTGATCTTGTAGGACGCGATGGTGCGGATCATCTTCTTCTCGAAGGCGAGCGTGGTGACGGGACCGCGCGAGAGGTCGTCGTCCAGGCCGCGGTATTTCATGGCGGGCCAGTCGCGGATGGTGGCCTGGTGCAGCAGGGCGTTTGCGCCGAAGCCGGCGATCATCTGAGCGGCGGTCTGCAGCGCGTAGAAGACGCCGGCATCGGTGGCGCCGGTGAGCGCGAGGCCCTTGCCGTCGGGCAGGATGGCGTAGCCCTCGGCCCGCATCTCCTCGGGCATCTCGGGTGCGGAGGGAGCGACGGCCCGGGCTGCGTCGCTATAGATGGAGCGTCCCATGGCGGTGCTGTACCGCGCGACCAGGAGGTTGACGGGGGACGAGGTGTTCACGGCGATGCCGCGCTCGGCGAGAGTGGCCTTGAAGTCTTCGATGGCGGCGGCATCCTCCGCCGGGCAGGGGGCGAAGCAGGCGACCTGGATGCCCTGCGCGAGCGATTGGACGGCGGCATCCCGCACCTCGCGGGGGATGGGGATGAGCTTGAGGGCGGGGGCAGACGTAGCGGGCGCGGGCGCGGCGCTGGGGCTCTGCGCGAGGACCGCCCGGGTGGAAGCGGCGGTGAGGGCCAGCAGGAGGAGAGGGAGGGCCCGTGCGCGGAGTGGATTCGGCATCCCCCTACGGTAAACCAGATGGTGGCGCCGGGGCAGTTGCGCGGCTTGCTCTGTGAATAGTGCGTGAAAACCGGCTTGTACAGGCAGGCCGAAGCGTGAGTTTTACCATTCCTTTCACATAACTCTGGAAGACTGGGTTTACTAACGAGCAGAAGTGCGCGCACACTCGGCGAGCGTTCGCCCAGGGTACGTTTGCGCCTCTTTTGCCTTCAACCACGCTTGAGTGAGGCGACATGACGAAGCAACTCCACACGGCGATGGCGACGGCTCTGGTACTGGCCAGCCTATCCTTGCAGGCCCAGACAGCCGCCACCACGTCCTCCGCCACGAAGAAGACACGTTCGGCGAAGAGAAGCACCAAGACGACGAAGCACGTCGAGACCAAGCAGGAGCGGGACATCCGCGAGCTGCAGGAGAAGATGGCGGCGCAGCAGGCGCAGATCGATACGCTGATGCAGAAGAACGCGCAAAAGGATGCAGCCCTCGCCGCCGCGCAGCAGGCCGCCGCCGCCGCGCAGACCGATGCGACGGCCGCCCAGACCCAGGCCCAGGCCGCACAGGCTGCCGAGCAGACCCAGGCGGAGCAGGTGACCGGCTTGAAGAGCACCGTCACCGACCTGCAGACGGCCAACGTGGGACTGGCTACGACGATCAGCTCCACCAAGACCGAGCTGAACGAGAAGATCGAGAGCCCCACGACGATTCACTACAAGGGCATCACGATCATGCCGGTGGCGTTCTTCGCGTTTGAAGGGGCGTACCGGGAGCGGGCAGTGAACTCGGACATCAACACGCCGTTCAACTCCATTCCGTTCCCCAGCGCCAATGAAGGCCATACGAGCGAGCTGAACTTCTCCGGCCGGCAGAGCCGGCTGGGCGCGCTGTTTACGGGCAATGCGGGACCGTTCACGCTGAGCGGCTACTTCGAGAGCGACTTTCTGGGTACGGGCACGAGCTCCAACAACAACCAGTCCAACAGCTACGTGCTGCGGCAGAGGCAGTTCTGGGGACAGTTCGCCACCAAGTCGGGCTTCGCGGCGACGGGCGGCCAGATGTGGTCGCTGGTGACGGAGAACCGCAAGGGAGCCGATGCGCGCACCGAGATCCAGCCGCAGACGATCGATCCGCAGTATGTGGTTGGCTACAACTGGACGCGCCAGCCGCAGTTCCGTCTGCAGCAGCGGTTCGGAGATTACAAGACCGGGGCAATGACCCTGGCGATGTCGCTCGAGCAGGCGCAGATCACGAGCTTCACGGTGAACGGCACCGCGCCCAACCAGTACTTCTTCGGCGGGCTGGGCCAGAACGGCGGCCTGTACAACGCGGCGGCCGCCTCGGCCGGCACGACCACCACGACGACCACCTGCACGACGCCGAACGGCACGTCGACCTGCGTGACGGCGGTGACGGCGACCACGAGCAACATCACCACGTACGCGAACAATGTGGCGCCGGACGTCATCGTGAAGGCGGCGTTCGACGCGCCGGTCTTCCACGTCGAGTTTGGCGGCATCGCGCGCTTCCTGCGCGACCAGTACTTCCCGGTGACCACCACGTTCACCACTCCGGGGACGCCGATCTACACCTACAGCAACGTCTACACCAAGCACACCAGCACGGCGGGCGGCGTCTTCGGAGCGGCTCGCGTGTACCTTGGCAAGCCAGGCACCTTCCCGGCCGCGGAGGTGGCGGTGCAGGGCATGGCGGGTACGGGCACAGGACGCTACGGTTCGGCTCAGCTTGCGGACGCGACGCTTCGCCCGGACGAGACGCTCGAGCCGATCCGCAACTACCACGGCCTGTTCAGCCTGGAGACGCACCTTACGCCGAAGTTCGACGTGGTCGCCTACTACGGCGGCGAGTACGCACAGCGCACGGTGTATGCGACGGCCGCGGGCAACCTGATCGGTTACGGCCCGGCGAACCTGAGCGACACCGGCTGCTACAACCTGCCGGCGGGTCCTTCGTCCTCGATCGGGAACACGGGGTCGACCGGGTCGCTCGGCGCCACCTCGTGCACCTCGCCGACCAAGTACATCCAGGAGGGCGTGTTCGGCTTCCAGTACCGTCCTGTGGTGAGCTCGAAGTACGGCCGCCTGCAGTACTCGGCTACCTACAGCCTGATCCAGCGTCAGCTCTGGGCGGGCATCGGAAGCGCAACCACACCGGTCAGTCCACGCGCGCAGGACAGCATGATCCACGTCCAGATGCGCTACTACATCCCGTAACCCGGGACGATGCATGGGAACAGAGGGGCGCCGCACATCGGGCGCCCTTCTTCTTGTGCGCGTTTATGGGATGAACCGGCTGTGTGTGCACTCCTCAGGCAAGTTTGGTAGGCTTCGAGAGCCGCGCCGATCCGGGCGCAGTGGACTGACCAATTTGGCTTCCCTGTCGAGCCGAGGAGCAGAAAGCACCCATGCTGGATCCGAACCGCCTCTTTCCTGCCGAACCCTCGGCGCGCGCAGTGGCTCAACGGCTGTACGACCGTGTGCGCGACGTGCCGATCCTCTCCCCGCACGGCCACACGGACCCGCGCTGGTTCGCGGAGAACAAGCCCTTTCCGAATCCTGCGGCGCTGTTCATCCAGCCGGACCACTACATCTTCCGGATGCTCTACTCGCAGGGTGTGTCGCTGGAGTCGCTGGGCATCCCGCAGGCGGGGACGGAGGGGGACGTTGCGGCGGCGGCACCCGACCCGCGGGAGATCTGGCGGATCTTTGCGCGTCATTACTACCTGTTCCGCGGCACGCCCACGCGGCTTTGGCTGGATTATGCGTTTCAGGAGCAGTTCGGGCTCGCCGAGCGGCTCTCGCCGGAGAACGCCGACGCGATCTACGACGCCATCGCCGCGCAGCTGGCGACGCCGGAGTATCTGCCGCGCGCGCTGTTCGACCGGTTCCGCATCGAGGTGCTCGCGACGACGGATGCGGCGTTCGACAGCCTGGAGCATCACCGGGCGATTCGCGAGTCCGGCTGGCGGGGCCGCGTGCTGCCGACGTTTCGTCCGGACGCGGTGATCGACGCCGAGTACACGGGCTTCAAGGACAACCTGAACCGGCTGGCCGAGGCTGCGAACGAGGATGTCTCGAGCTGGAAGGGATACCTGAACGCGCTGCGGAAGCGGCGGACGTTCTTCAAGCAGAACGGCGCGACGGCGACCGATCACGGACACCTGACGGCGCGTACCGCGGACCTGCCGCTGGTGGAGGCCGAGCGGCTGTACCACCGCATCTACACGGGCCGCATGCAGGCGGGGGACGTGGAGCTGTTCCAGGCGCAGATGCTCACCGAGATGGCCGGGATGTCGGTGGAGGATGGGCTGACGATGCAGCTTCATCCGGGCTCGGTGCGCAACTACAACGACGCAGTGTACCGGAGGTTCGGGCGGGACAAGGGCGCGGACATGCCTTCGCCGACGGAGTATGTGCGGGCGCTGCGTCCGCTGTTGAACAAGTACGGCAACGAGCCGAACTTCACGTTCATCCTGTTCACACTGGACGAGACGACGTTCAGCCGCGAGCTGGCTCCGCTGGCCGGGCACTTCCCGTGCCTGCGGCTTGGTCCGCCGTGGTGGTTCCATGATTCGCCGGAGGGCATGATGCGCTTCCGCGAGACGGCGACGGAGACGGCGGGCTTCTACAACACGGTGGGATTCAACGACGATACGCGGGCGTTTCTGTCGATTCCGGCGCGGCACGATGTGGCCCGCCGCGTGGACTGCGCGTTTCTGGGCCGGCTGGTGGCCGAGCATCGGCTGGACGAGAGCGAGGCGGTCGAGCTGGTGCAGGATCTGACCACGAACCTGGTGCGGAAGGCCTACCGGCTGTGAGCGCGTGCCGCTGGGGAGTGGTGTGATCGCGCGCCGCACTGCGTGGCTGGCGGTGCTGGCGCTGGTGTCGTCGGCTGCGCTCGGCGTGGTGCTCGACCGGCGGGAGCGGGTGTGCGCGCAGACTCCGCGAGGCTATGCGCGCCGCGCGCCGATCGCGGGCGCGAGCGGAAGGGATACGTTTGTGTGCCGCGCGATGGTTGAGCACATGCCGGTTGCCGACGTGGCGGTGGCCGCAGTCTGGTGGGTGTCCGTGCTGGCTCTGCTGCGGTCGGCGTGGATGGATCGTTCGCTTCGCCGCGAGAGACGGCGAAGCTGGGAGTGAGCGGGCGCGCGGCCTGCGGGGACGTGCTCGTTCGTGGTCGGAGTACGGCGAAGAACGTGCTGGGGGCAGGCTGGCCGCGGGCGTAAGATGATGGTCGATATGGCACTCTATTTCGCTCATGGTTCCGCCACAACGGAGATGTCGCCTGCTGAAGCCAAGGCGGGCCTGTTTGCCGCACTCGACAAGCTGGGTGAGCGGAGGCGCGTGCTTGCGCTGCCGCCGGACTTCACGCGCTTTCACTCGAAGGCCGGGGAGTTTACCGAGTACACCTGGAACTACTACGGCGACGCGCTGAAGGATGTGCTGCCCGCGCTGGGCACGCACAAGGGCATGACGGACCACGAGATCCAGACGATGTTCGGGCCTACGCCGCGCGACCTGTTCCGCGTGCACGACTGGCGCAACGACATTGTGACGCTGGGCGAGGTGCCGGGCTCGTTCGTGTACGAGGTGTCGGAGGGGAGGCTGGACTACACGTGGCCGGCGCAGGTGAACAAGCTGCTGCGCGACGGCGGACATGACCTGATCCTCTCGATCGGGCAGGTGGTGCCGCACGAGGTGGTTGGGATGGCCAACTACAACAAGAACGTCTTTGTGGGGACCGGCGGGGTGATGGGCATCCATCGCTCTCACTTTCTGGGCGCGGTGTATGGGATGGAGCGGATGATGGGCCGCGCGGACACGCCGGTGCGTCGTGTGCTGAACTACGCGAGCGAACACTTCGCGCAGGAGATGCCGATTGTGTATGTGCAGACGGTGGTCTCGAAGAACGCGAAGGGCGACCTGGTGCTGAACGGGCTGTTTATCGGCGACGATGCGGAGTGCTTCGAGCGTGCGGCCGAGCTGTCGTTGAAGGTGAACTTCCAGATGCTGGAGCGCGAGATTCACAAGGCGGTGGTGTTTCTGGATCCGCATGAGTTCCGCTCGACGTGGCTGGGCAACAAGAGCGTCTACAGGACACGGATGGCGCTGGCGGACGACGCGGAGCTGATCGTGCTGGCGCCGGCGGTGCATGAGTTCGGCGAGGATCCTACGATCGACACGCTGATCCGCAAGTACGGCTACTGCGGCACGCCCGCGACGCTGCAGGCGGTGAAGGACGACGCGGCGCTTGCGGGAAATCTTTCGGCGGCGGCGCATCTGATCCACGGCTCGAGCGAAGGGCGGTTCACGATCCGCTACTGCCCCGGGCACCTGACGCGACAGGAGATCGAGGGCGCGCACTTTGAGTACGGCGATCTGGCCGAGTACACGGCGAAGTACGATCCGGCGAGGCTGGCGGATGGGTGGAACACAGTCGACGGCGAAGAGATCTTCTATATCTCGAATCCGGGGCTTGGGCTGTGGGCGTATGAGGGTCGATTCAAGAGGTAGGAGGCTGCGCTCGTGTCGAACATCCTGCAGATCACGCCGTTCATGCATGTGGCTGACGTGGAGAATGCCGTCCGGTTCTTCGTTGAGGTGCTTGGGTTCACGGCCTACATTGAGGGCCCGAGCTATGCGTACGTGCAGCGCGAGGCCGCAGGCATGCGGATTCTGCGGGCGTCCACCTCGCCGGGTGAGATTCCCGGGGCCGGGACGTGTGCGTTTCGCTACTACATCGACGTGAAGGATGTGGACGCGATCTACGCGGAGATCAAGCCGAAGGTGGAGGCATGGCCGGGCAGCCGGCTCCACGGGCCGGTGAACCAGCCCTACGGGCAGCGTGAGGTGATGGTGCTGGCGCCTGACGGCGACCTCGTCGTCTTCGGCCAGGAGATCGTGGGCGCGAGGGAGTCAGACGCCGCAGCCACGCTCGAGCCGCGAACGGACGCGGTGGACTAGCCTATGCCGCGGGTTGCGTATGCGGAGCTCGAATCCGCGCTGCTGCGTGGTGTGGAGCGGCTGGGGCTTACCGGGGAACGCGCTGCGCTATGTGCGCGGCTGTTTGCGGAGACGACGCGCGACGGCGTCTACACGCATGGACTGAACCGGCTTCCGCGGATGGCCGCGATGGTGCGGAACGGTTCGATC
>JALYIA010000173.1 GCA_030776065.1 Acidobacteriota bacterium | reverse complement strand
CCCAGCCACACCAGCACCGCAGCCACGGAGCCATACGTGCCCGGCCCGGGGCGCAGCAGGCCCACGCCCAGAAAGGTCGCGACCGCCCAGGCCCACCTCGTGCGCGGGCGTGCGGCCTCACTCATCGTGCGATCCCGAGCCACGCTCACCCAGCGCGTCGAGCACGTCGGGATCGAGCACCGGCGAGCTGATCTTGTAGTCCCCGCTCGCCCACTTGCCCAGATCGATCCGCCTGCACCGGTCCGAGCAGAACGGGAAGTCCTCGCGGCCCGCGAGCACGATCGCGCGGCAGGTCGGACAGCGCACTGTCTTCAGCTTTGCCATAGGTCCATTCTAGTGAACGTCAGGCATCAAAGCCCGTACACCTCAATCGCGGTGCTCCCGAAGACCGCAGCCCGCTCGGCTGCGCTGAACGGCGAGAAGTAGGTCCGCAGCAGATCCCACCACTGCGTGTAGCCGCTCGCCACAAGGCACACCGGCCAGTCCGACCCCGCCATCAGCCGCGCCGGGCCGAAGGCCTCGACCGCCACATCGAGGTAGGGCTTCAGAGTCTCGGGCGTCCAGCTCCTCCAGTCCGCCTCCGTCACCATGCCCGAGAGCTTGCACCACACGTTGTCGCGCTGGCCGAGCTCGCGCATCCGCGTCGCCCAGGGCTCCACCGCACCCCCGGCGATCAGCGGCTTGGCCACGTGGTCGAGCACAAACGCCTGTTCCGGGTGCCCGTCCACGAACTCGATCGTCTGTGGCAGATGCCGTTCGAAGATCAGGATGTCGTACACCAGGCCGCTGCCCCGCATCGCCCGGATGCCCGAGTTGAAGTCTTCCCGCAGAATGTAGTTCTCATCCCGCTCCGCCTGGATCACGTGGCGCAGCCCCTTCAGCTTGGCGCGTCCGTCGAACTGCTCCATGACCTCCGGGAACTCTTCGCCTGCGATCGGCGCCCAGCCCACCACCCCGCGGATCACCGAACCCTCGCGCTCGGCCACGTCGAGCAGCCACGCCGTCTCCTCAAGCGTCTGCCGGGCCTGCACGGCGACGCTGCCGTCGATGCCCGCTGCCGCCATCTCCGCAGCGAGGTCACCCGGCAGGAAGTCGCGGCGCAGCGCCTCCATCGTCTCGTCGATCCAGCCGTACTCGGCCGGCGTGTAGCGCCACAGATGATGGTGCGCGTCGATCACCTGCGCCGCATGGCCGTGCTCCTCGTCGTCCCGAACCACATGCCCCTCCGATTCCAACCCAGTCTACAGAGAACACATGCGGCAGCGCACGTCCGCGCCGCGGGGCGCTGATTGGCACTCCATGCGCTGCGATGGGACAATGGCGCATGGCACGATTCCCCCTCCCTCTCGCCGTGTGTGCGCTGCTCGGCGCCGTCTCCGTTGCCGCCCTCGCCCAGCCCGCCACCACACAGCTTCCCGACGCCGACCGCCGGCTCGCCCGGGAGATCCTGAAAGAAATGGTCGAAATCAAGTCCGGTTACACAACCGGAGCGACCACGCCCGTCGCCCAGGCCGCCGCGGCACGGCTGCGCGCCGCGGGATTTCCGGAAGCAGACATCTTTGTCGGCGGCCCCGCAGCCCACAAGTTCAACCTGGTCGCGCGGCTGCATGGCGCCGGGGCGCACAAGCCGCTGCTTCTGCTCGCCCACACCGACGTCGTCGAGGCGAAGCCCGAGGACTGGAGCCCGGGACTCGACCCCTTCACCTTCAACGAGCAGGACGGCTTCTTCTACGGCCGCGGTACCTCCGACGACAAGGGACAGGCCGCCTCCTGGCTCGAGATCCTGATCCGCATGAAGCGCGAGGGCTTTGTGCCGGACCGCGACATCATCCTCGCCCTCACCGCCGACGAAGAGGGCGGCGGCGTCAACAACGGCATCCAGTGGCTGCTGGCCAGGCATCGCGACCTGATCGACGCCGGCCTCGCGCTGAACGAGGGCGGATACGGCGAGGTCTCCCGCGGCAAAAAGATCTCCAACGACCTGAACGCCAGCGAAAAATACATCATCAACGTGCGGCTTGAGGTGCGCAACAAGGGCGGCCACAGCTCCCTGCCTGTACCCGACAACGCCATCTATCACCTCGCCGGAGCGCTCAGCCGCATCGGGGACTTCGGCTTTCCGCTCAAGACCAACGAGACCACCGCCGCATACTTCCGCCAGATGCAGCACATCGAGAGCGGACCCGCGGGGCAGGCGCTCGAAGGATTCGATCCCGCCTCCAAGGTCGCTCTGCAGCGCGCCGCCGCCGGAACCCCGACGTGGAACGCCATGCTGCGCACAACCTGCGTGGCGACGCAGGTCGAGGCCGGCCATGCGCGCAATGCGCTGCCCCAGCTCGCATCGGCCAACATCAACTGCCGTGTCCTCCCCGAAGACTCCGTCGAGTACGTCCTGGCCACGCTGAAGCGCGTGGTCGCCGACGACAAGGTCTCCCTCAGCCTGGCCGAGGAGGTCACCAAGGGGCCCGCCTCCTCACTCGCCCCGAAGGCCACTCCGCCCGGCGAGCCCTCCATCCTTCTGGCGACCGCCGCCGTCACCGAGCGCCTCTGGCCGGGAGTCCCGGTCGTCCCCACCATGGTGCCGTACGGAACCGACGGCCGCTTTCTGCGCGCCGCCGGCATCCCCAGCTACGGCGTGCAGGGCTACTTCCAGGACCGCGAGGATATCCGCTGGCACGGGCGCGACGAGAGGCTCCCCGTCACCGCCTTCTACGAAGGCACCGAGTTCTTGTATGAGCTCGTGAAGACGCTCGCGTCGCCCCCGCGCTGACGGCCGCCGCCCCCACCGGACAACCTAGCCTAGTTCTTCGGAAGCTCCGTCTCGCTCCACCCTCCGCCAAGCGCAATCTGCAACTGCGCGCTGGCCACCAGACGCCGCGCCACCAGCGAAGCTGCCGCGCGCTCATTCGTAAGCTCCACCGCCTGGTCGGTAAGCACCTCAAGATAAGCAGCCAGGCCGCCCTTGTACCGCAAGGTCGAGAGCTCCGTGCTCCGGCGCGCCGCCCCGACCGCCGCCTCGGTGATGGCCGACTCCTGCTCCAGTGTCCGCAGCGTGGAGAGCTGGTCTTCTACGTCCCGGATCGCGGAGAGCACCTGCTGCCGGTACAGCGCAGTCGCCTGCTCCCGCTGCGCCACCGAGTAGTCGGACCGCGCCCGCCGCCTTCCCGCATCGAAGATCACCTCGCTCGCCGACGATCCGGCGTTCCACTGTGTGCTCGATGCGCTGAAGATGCGGCCGATCGTGTCGCTCTCCACTCCGCCCTCCGTGCCCAGGTTGATCGTCGGGTAGTAGGCTGCCTTCGCCACGCCAATCTGCGCGTTGGCCTCCGCAACCCGCCGCTCCGCCGACGCGATGTCGGGGCGCCGCTCCAGAAGCTGCGACGGAATCCCCGTCGGTACAGCCGGAGGTTCGACCGCCAGCGGACTCGCCGCGATCTGAAATCCCGTGGCCGGCTCGCCCACCAGAACGGCAATCGCATGTTCGAACTGCGCACGCTGCACGTCCAAATCCACAAGCTGTGCCCTCGTCGCCTCCAGCTGCGCGCGAGCCTGCTGCACATCGCTCTCCGTCGCCAGCCCGCCGCCCAGACGATCCTGCGTAAGCTGCAGTGCCTGCGTGTACGCGCTCAGCGCCGTCTGCAGCAGCTGTGCCTGAAGATCGATGCCGCGGAGCTGAAGATACGTCACCGCAAGCAGACCCTGCAGACTCACCCGCGTGTTCGCGTGGTCTGCCGCGCTCGCCTGTGCCGCCGCCGTCGCGGACTCCACCTGCCGCCGTATCCGTCCCCAGAAGTCCGGCTCCCAGGAGATGTTCAGCGGGATCAGGAAGTCCCAGTAGTCCGCCGCCTGCTGGGAGGGGCGCAGCGGCTTGTGCGCGGAGAGCTTGTTGCGGCTCCCCGACGCGCCCAGGCTCACCGTCGGGTACAGATCCGCACGGCTCTCCCGCACCACATCGTGCGCCTGCTCGTACGCATGCAGCGCCGCGGCAATGTTCTGGTTGGAGCTCGCACAGCGCCGCTCCAGATCGTTCAGCACCGCGTCGCCGTAGATCGTCCACCAGTCCGCGCGCACCGACCCGTCCTGCGGCGACGCGACCGTCCACTCGCCGTTGGGCCCCTGCTCGCTATACGTCGGCGGCACCGGAGCCGCCGGCACACGGTAGTTCGGGCCCACCGTGCAGCCCGTCAGAGCGGCCGCGGCCGTCACCGCCAGCATGGATGTGCGAGCGCCCTTCACCTCTTCTGCTCCCCGCCCGCGTTCTCCCCAGGCCCGCCGCCCCCATGCGACACCACATGCACCGGCTCGCCATCCGTCAGCGAGTCCGGAGGATTCGATATCACCTCCTGCCCGGGCTTCAGCCCGCTCAGGATCTCCATCGTCGCGCCGAAGTCCCGCCCCGGAGTCACGCGCACCAGGTGCGCAATCTGATCCCCGTCCACCACCGCCACATGCAGGCCGTCCGGCTGCAGAATCACCGCGCTGATCGGCACCACCAGCGCCGGCGCGCGATTCTTCGTGTGCAGATGCACCTCCGTGTAGCTGCCCGGCAGCAGCTCGCCGCTCCGGTTATCCACCTCCACCTCCGCCAGCAGCGTGCGCGTCGCCGGATCGACCGCATCGGACGAGCGAACCAGCTTGCCCTCGAACGTCCGCCCCGGGTACTGCGGCAGCGTCAGCGTCGCCGGCGTGCCGTTCTTCGCATCCGGCGCATGCACCTGCGGCACGTTGATGAAGACCCGCAGCGTCGTGATCGCCGCGATATCGAAGATCTCCTTGCTCGATGAGCCCTGGCTCCCGCCGCCCGGAGCATCGGTGCTGCCCGAGGCCGAGATCAGCTGCCCGATGTCGATGTTCCGCGCCGTGATCACACCGTCGAACGGAGCCGTGATCCGCTCAAACGACTGCAGCTCCTCCAGCCGATGCACATTCGCCTCCGCCGAAGCCACCGCCGTGGTGCGTGCGCGAAGTGCCGAGGCCGCGTTGTCCGTATCCTGCTGCGAGACGGCGTTCTTGCTCACCAGATCCTGGTAGCGATCCGCCGTCACCTTCGCCAGCCCTGCGTTCGCCTGCGCTGTCGCAAGATCGGCGCGCGCCTGCGAGAGCTGCTGATCGAGCTCCGGTGTCTGGATCAAAGCCAGCAGCTCACCCTTGTGGACGTGCGCCCCGATATCGCGGTACCACGCCTTCACATACCCCGCCGTGCGCGCATAGATCGGCGCCATGCTGAACGCCTGCACGTTTCCCGGAATCACGATCTCCTGCGCCGTCGTCTCCATCACCGGCATCTCGAGCGCCACCGGCGGAGCCGCATTCGCGTCCGTATAGTGCTCCAGATCGGACGTCGCATGCACCCGCCGCAGCACGCCGGCCACACCGATCGCCACCGCGATCGCAAGCAGCACCACCACCAGCGTGGCCACCACGCCGCGCGAGATCCCCGGCGGGCTCGCAGCCCCGGAGTGCTGTTGGCCCGGCCTGCGCTCGGTCGCATGAGACGCCTGCCCCATTCCCTTCGCGTTCTGCTCGTCCGTACTCATGCCTGCATCTCCACCTGCGCCTCGGTTGCAATGCGCTGCCACTCGTTGTTCGCCTGTCGGTTCACGTCAGCCCCCGTCCTGTTCGTCGTCCGCGAACGCCTGCACCATGGGCGGATCGTTGCGGTGCATCAGCGAAAAAAGCACCGGTACAAACGTCAGTGTGCCAAACGTCGCAAGCAGAAGTCCGCCGATCACAGCCCGCCCCAGCGGTGCGTTCTGCTCGCCGCCTTCGCCCAGACCGAGCGCCATCGGCACCATTCCGATGATCATCGCAAGCGCCGTCATGATCACCGGCCGAAAGCGCGTGAAGCCCGCCGACAACGCCGCCTCCCTCGCATTCAGCCCCTCCTGCATCTGCTCCTTCGCAAACGACACCACAAGAATCGAGTTCGCCGTCGCCACCCCCACGCACATAATCGCTCCCGTCAGCGCAGGCACGCTGATGTGCGTGCCCGTCAGGAACAGCATCCATACGATGCCCGCCAGCGCGCCCGGGAGCGCCGCGACGATAATGAACGGATCGAGCCAGCTCTGGAAGTTCACCACGATCAGCGCATACACCAGCACGATCGAGAACAACAGCCCCCACGCAAGCCCCGTGAACGAACTGCGCATCGTCTGCACCTGCCCGCGCACAAAGATCTCGCTGCCCCGCGGCAGCTTCGCCTGCGAATCATGCACAATGCGGTCGATCTTCGCCGCCACGCTCGCCAGATCGCTGCCCTCCACCGACCCGAAGATGTCGATCACAGGACGCGCGTTGTAGTGGCTCACCGTACCCTCTTCCACACCGCGCTTTATCGTCGCCAGGTTCCCCAGAATCTGCGGCGTGCGCGTCCCCGCGCTGTTCGTCACCGGAAAGTTCTCCAGCTGCTGCAGGCTCTGGATGTCGTACTGCGGAGTCTGCACCGCAATGTTGTAACTCACATGGTTCTGCGGATTCAGATAAAACGTCGGCGCAGTCTGGAAGCTTCCGCTCAGCGACGTCAGCAGATCCACCGTCACATCGCGCGCACTGTATCCCACCTGCTGGGCACGCGTGCGATCCACCTCCACCCGCCACGTCGGCAGATTGAACGGCTGCTGAATGCGCAGATCCGTCGTCCCCGCAATGTGGCTGATCTGCTCCATCATGTGCTGGGCCAGCGCGCGGTTCTGCGCCACCTGCAGCCCCACCACCTGGATATCGACCGGCGCCGGCAGACCGAAGTTCAGGATCTGGCTCACCATGTCCGTCGGCAGATAATAAAACATCGTCCCCGGAAACTCGCGCGTCAGCCGGTCCCGCAGCCGCCGCGTGATCTCCGCGGTCGGCCGGTGCTTCTCCCCCAGCGACACAAGGATGTCCGCGTCCGCCGTGCCCACCGTCGCCGAGTTCGAATACGAAAGATTCAAACCCGAGTACGGCACGCCGATGTTGTCCAGAATCGTGCCAAGCTGCGCCTGGGGAATCTCCTGCCGGATGATCCCCTCCACCTCGTCGCACAGCCGCGCCGTGTCCTCGATGCGAATCCCGGTGCGCGCCCGCACATGCAGCTTGAACTGCCCGCCATCTACCGACGGAAAGAAGTCCTGCCCAAGCCAGGGATACAGCAGCCCCACCGAGAGAACCCAGAACGCCACGATGCCCACAAGAAACCCGCCGCGGAACTCCAGGCACAGATTCAGCAGCCCGTGGTACCAGCTCCGCATCCTCTCGAAATAGTGCTCGAACGTACTCTGGAAGCGTCGAAACGGGTTGCGGCTGCTGCGCGCCTCCTCCACCCGGTCCGGCTCATGCCCCTTCAGCAGATACTTCGCCATCGTCGGCACAATCGTCCGCGACAGGAAGTACGACGCGAGCATCGCGAACACCACCGCCTCGCCCAGTGGGACGAACAGGTACCGCGCCACGCCGCTCAGAAAGAACATCGGCACAAACACAATGCAGATCGATAGCGTCGAGACAAACGCCGGAATCGCAATCTGCGCCGCGCCGTCCAGAATCGCCTGCTCGACCTCCTTGCCCTCCTCGAGATTGCGGTTGATGTTTTCAATCTCCACCGTCGCATCATCCACCAGGATGCCCACCGCGAGCGCCAGACCGCCCAGAGTCATGATGTTGATCGTCTCGCCCAGCGCCGAGAGCATAAGCAGCGAGCAGATCACCGACAGCGGGATCGACACCGCGATGATCACCGTCGAACGCCACGACCCCAGAAACACAAGAATCATCGCCGCCGTCAGGCACGCCGCAATCAGAGCCTCACGCGCCACACCCGAGATCGCCGCCCGCACAAACACCGACTGGTCCGAGATCGGATCGATCTTCAGCGCGGCAGGAAGCTGGTTGCTGATCGCAGGAAGCTGCGCCCGCACGTTCGAGATGATGTCCAGAGTCGACGACTTGCCCGTCTTCTGCACCGTCAGCAGCGAAGCACGCTGCCCGTCCACGCGAACGATATTCGTCTGCGGTGGAGACCCGTCCCGAACGTTGCCGATGTCATGCACGTACACCGTCGCCCCGTTCACGGTCTTGATCGGCAGATTGTTCAGATCAGCGATCGACGAAGGCGCGCTGTTGGTCTCCACCTGGTAGTCCATGTGGCCCATCTTCACGTCGCCCGCCGGCAGAATCACGCTCTGCGTCCCCACCGCGTTCACCACATCCGTCGCGGAAAGGCCATACGCCTGCAGCTTCTGCGTGTTGATGTCGATCTGCACCTGCCGCGGCTTCCCCCCATACGGAAGCGCAAGCGAGGCGCCCTGCACCGTCGCAAGCTGCGTCCGCACAAAGTTCTGACCGAAGTCGTTCAACTGCTGCTCCGTCAACCCCACGCCCGACAGCCCAAGCTGCAGCACAGGAACGCTCGAAGCGCTGTACTGAATCACCAGCGGAGGATTCGTTCCCTGCGGGTACTGGCGCAGCGCCGACTGCCCGATCGCAGTCACCTGAGCCACCGCCTGCGAGATGTTCACCGTAGGCCGGAAGAAGATCTTGATCACCGCAACCCCGTTCAGCGTCTGCGACTCCGTATGCTCGATGTCGTTCACAGTCGTCGTCAGGCTGCGCTCAAACGGCAGAACGATCCGGTCGCTCAACTGCTCCGGCGAGAGTCCCGCATAGTTCCAGATCACCGAGACCACAGGGAGGTCGATCTCCGGGAAGATGTCCACAGGAGTCCGCAGCATCACCACCGGCCCCACCATGAGCAGCAGCAGGGACAAGACGACAAAGGTGTAGGGCCTCCTCAGTGCGAGGCGTACGATCCACATCTTGGCTCCTTAAGGCCGTGGCGGGTCCGCGCGAAGGCGGTGGCGGGTGCGCGCGGGGTGCAAACAATGGGGTCAAACGTTCAGCGGTCGAACTTCGCTCCGAACGATCCGAAACATGCTGCCCAACACAGGTACAAACAAAAACTGAACCGCGCGTTCACTATTATGATGGCCTACGACGGGATGAAGTTACAAATACCGCTTCCTTCCCCCTCCTCGCTCTCCCTGCCGCGGGAGCCTTCCTTCTATTCTCCCTCGCGCGGTATCCTCGCCGGCGAATGCCCCCGAAGATCGCCCGCACCAGCGCCGCGGACTCCGACGCCGCCACCGACCCATGTCCCGCAAGCAGCCGGAAGACCATCGGCCCGTAGATCAGGTCCAGCACAATGTCGCTGTCCAGATCGTCCCGGATCTCGCCGCGGTCCACTCCGCGACGCCACATCGCCCGCGCCGCATCCCGTCGGGCGTACAGAAACCGGTCCCGAAACAGCGCCAGAAACGCCGCATCCGACTGCCCCTCCGCGATGAACTGGCTGAACAGCCGCCCCAGCGGAGACAGGTAGAACGCCATCACCGACTGCAGCTGCTCCGTGAAGTCCACCTCCGCTGAGCCCGTGTCCGGCATCGCAACCCGTTCGCTCATCCCCGCTAGATACGCGTCCAGCGCCACCAGGCTCTTGTTCGGCCACCACTTGTAGATCGTCGCCTTGCTCACCCCCGCCCGGCGCGCAATCGCGTCCGCCGTCACCTTGCGCAGCGGCCTGCGCTCCAGAAGCTGCAGCGTCGCCTTCAAAATGGCGGCCTCGGCCTCCACGCTGCGCGGTCGCCCCCGCAGCTTCGGCTCGTCCACACCCGCGGCTTCGATACCCTGCTGGATAGCGGAACTCCTGGCGCCGGGCCGCGCCGAAACGCTCTGCCCGGCAAGGCGAAAAAGCTCTGTCGGAGATCAACCCGGGACGATCGCCCGACCGATAAACTGAACCTACTATCCAATACTACGGTCTACGCGCGTGTACTACGGCCTGCGCGCAATACTACCGTCTGCGCGCGAGCGCGTCGTCGTTCCGATGCACGCGCAGTCCCACACTCACCGCGCGCGCCGCCGCCCACCCCGTGACCGCACCCACGGACAAGGCCGCTCCCCCAATCGGTTCGCCACCCGCCAACCCGCAGCAGGAGAGAACCCCAATCTCTGGTAAACTGAAGTGGTTGATTGCGTCGCGCAGGCCGGTGCCCGTAGCCTGTAAGCCCGGGAGATCTACGGACCCAGGCTACCGGCGCGTCGTCAACAGTTCGGGGCGTAGCGCAGTCTGGTAGCGCACCTGGTTCGGGACCAGGGGGTCGGAGGTTCGAATCCTCTCGCCCCGACCATCATTTCGTTCGGGTGACCACGGTATGACGTTGCTCCTGCTTTGTTGTTGTTGAAGCCGACGCGATACCCCCGCATACGCACACCCCTGCCTCTCCCCCGCGAATGTAACGTTTCTTGCTCCCTCACCGCCGCGGCCCGCATCCGTTAACCGGCCCCCAAGGAGTTCCCTCCCGCCATGACCACGCTCGCCGCACCACCGTCTCCCGCGGAACCCGCCGCCCACGAGCTCCACGCCGCCCGCCTCAATCACCTCCAGGCCCTCGAAGCCGAGAGCATCGCCATCCTCCGCGAAGCCGTCGCCGAGTTCGCCCGCCCGGTCATGCTCTACTCCATCGGCAAGGACTCCTCCGTCATGCTGCGCCTCGCGCAGAAGGCCTTCTTCCCCGGCAAGATCCCCTTCCCCCTCCTCCACGTCGACACCTCCTACAAGTTCCCGGAGATGATCCGCTTCCGCGACGACTACGCCCGCGAGATCGGCGCCGAACTCATCGTCCATCGCAACGAAGAAGCCATCGCCGCCGGCGCGAACCCCTACACCCTCGGCACCCAGGCCTGCTGCGGCCTGCTCAAGACCCGCTCGCTGCTCGACGCCCTCGAAGAAGGCGGCTACGACGCAGCCTTCGGCGGAGCCCGCCGCGACGAGGAAAAGTCCCGCGCCAAGGAGCGTGTCTACTCCTTCCGCGACGCCGCCGGCCAGTGGGACCCCAAGAACCAGCGCCCCGAGCTCTGGTCGCTCTACAACTCCCGCCTCCGCAAAGGCGAGTCCATCCGCGTCTTTCCGCTCTCCAACTGGACCGAGCTCGACATCTGGCTCTACCTCTACGCCGAGAAGATCCCCATCGTCCCGCTCTACTTCGCCAAACCTCGCCCCATCGTCACCCGCGGCGGAGCCCTCACCTTCGTCCACGAAGGCATGAAGCTCCTGCCCAACGAACAGCCCGAGATGATCAAGGTCCGCATGCGCTCCCTCGGCTGCGCCCCCTGCACCGGCGCCATGCGCTCGGAAGCCGACACCCTCCCCAAGATCATCGAAGAGCTCATCACCTTCCGCCGCTCCGAACGCGAAAACCGCGCCATCGACCACGACGAAGAAGGCAGCATGGAAGTCAAAAAACGAGAAGGCTACTTCTGAAACTCCCTCACGATAGTTAGGTATGAACAAAGCGAGAGTTTGGCTGTGGGTTGCTGCAGGCGTGTGGAGCGTAGGGTTGGCCGGGTTCGTGCCTGTCTCTACTCTATCCGCACCGGACTGGTCAGTGTGCGTGGTTGACACTTCGAGCAAACCCGTCTCCGGCGTGCTCGTGCGGGAGAGTTACCAAAACTACTCTGCTGAAAGTGAGAGTCACGAATACGACGAGATTTCGGATTCAAGCGGGTGTGTTCACTTCCCTCCCAAGCCGACGAAGGCATCGCTCTTGCGGCGGCTGGTACCAGTGATCGGCTCGTCAACGGGTGGAGTTCATGCTAGTTCCGGCCCGTACGCCTACGTCACAGCGTTCCAAGGTGCTGCACGCGGTGATGACATACGTGGAGACCGCGAATATGCGTGGACAGGTTCACCCAATCACGTGGATTCGGTACTCCTTCTACGGTGAAGTTGAGCCAGCATAAAGCGCTGAGGTCACTAGACCTGGCAAGTTTTCTGGGATATATGCCGATATACTTAAATGAGCCGGAGGACACCAAAATGTCCAATCTCGTCCTGGAGTCGATCCTCTCGTCCTTCGATTCACAAGCCGAACTCACCTGGGACCTTGTCTCCCATACTGAGGCCACAGCCTCCTTTGTCCACAGTGGCGATAAGGTCACTGTCACTTTTTTACAGACCTCGCCCAACGAATGGCGTGCGTCCTTCGATGTCTCTTCCAATGCCGCGTTCACCGGAGATAAAGCCAGGTCCTCGATCCGCATCTTCTCCGGCGTCTTCCAGGCTGTCGAGGAGTTCCTCACCATTCGCCAGCCCGAGCGCCTGGTCTTCGCCTCCAAGGAAGAAGGTCTCGGCCGTCTTTACGAAACCTACCTCGAGCGACAGGACTCCAATCTCCATGCTCTCGGGTACCAATCCGAGTACACCACCAAGGCCTCGCCTTTAGCCGAGTACGCCATCATCAAGACAACCCCGACGGCATGGTCCACACGATCGTCCTGAACGACCACCGGGTTATGGAGAGTGTTCATCCTGAGCGAAGCGAAGGACCTGCTTTTTAGCCTGAGAACAAGCCCCCGAGAAACAAACCGATGACCCAAACCACCCTCATCACGCCCACCCCCGCCCGCTCCTTCGAAGCCTTCCTCGACGCCCACCTCGCCCAGGAGATGCTCCGCTTCACCACCGCCGGCTCCGTCGACGACGGCAAGTCCACCCTCATCGGCCGCCTCCTCCACGACACCAAGTCCGTCTACGAGGACCAGCTCGCCGCCGTCAAGAACTCCCGCGTCAACCGGGCCTCCGGCGGCCACGTCGACTTCTCCCTCCTCACCGACGGCCTCAAAGCCGAGCGCGAGCAGGGCATCACCATCGACGTCGCCTACCGCTACTTCTCCACCGCCCGCCGCAAGTTCATCATCGCCGACACCCCAGGCCACGAGCAGTACACCCGCAACATGGCCACCGGAGCCTCCACCGCCGACGTCGCCATCATCCTCATCGACGCCCACGCCTTCAGCAAATTTGCAAACGGGGCCGGCGGCCTCCTCCCCCAATCCCGCCGCCACACCTACATCGCCTCGCTCCTCGGCATCCCGCACGTCGTCGCCGCCGTCAACAAGATGGATCTCGCCGGCTACTCCGAAGCCGCCTTCAACACCATCCGCCGCGACTTCGCCGCAATCTGCGACCAGCTCGGCCTCCGCAACGTCAGCGTCATCCCCGTTTCGGCCCTCGAAGGCGACAACGTCGTCACCCCGTCCGCCAACATGCCCTGGTACGACGGCCCCACGCTCCTCGAGTACCTCGAGACCGTCCCCCTCACCCCGCCTGAGCTCCACGGCCCCATGCGCTTCCCGGTCCAGCTCGTCCTCCGGCCCGACGCCACCTTCCGCGGCTTCGCCGGACAGGTCGCCCGCGGCACCGTCCGCGCCGGCGAGCGCGTCATCGCACTGCCCTCGCGCCGCGAGACCACCATCCGCCGCATCCTCACCTACGACGGCGAACTCCCCCAGGCCTCCTACCCCCAGAGCATCACCCTCGAACTCGACGACGAGATCGACCTCTCCCGCGGAGAGATGCTCATCGCCGCAGACGACGCCGAAAGCGCCGCCCCGCAGGTCTCCACCCGAATCCGCGCCATGGTCGTCTGGATGCACGAGGACCCGCTCACCCTCGGCCGCTCCTACTTCGCCAAGCACACCACCCGCACCGTCCGCGCCACTCCGCGCACCATCCGCGCCCGCGTGGACGTCAACACCTTCGACCTCTCCCCCGCCTCCTCCCTCGCCATGAACGAGATCGCCGAGGTCGAGTTCGAGACCAACCTCCCCCTCTTCTTCGACCCCTACACCGAGTCCCGCACCACCGGCGCCGTCATCCTCATCGACGCCCTCACCAACGCCACCGTCGGCGCCGCCATGATCCTCGGCCCCGCCGACAGCCTCGCGGCCACACCCGCAAGCCTCACCTACGCCCAGCCCTCCGATCCGGCCACGCTCAACCCGGCAGCCCTCGCGGACCGCCTGCGCGCCGTCATCCAGCCCGCTCTCCTCGCACTCCAGTCAATCCCCGCCGACGCTGCCGCCCAACCAATAGCCCCCGGAAAGTGGTCCATTCAGCAGACTCTCGGCCACCTCTGCGACTCCGCCATGAACAACCAGCAGCGGCTGGTTCGCCTCCAACTCCAGCCCAGTCTGGACCTCCCCGGCTACGACCAGGACGCCTGGGTCCGCGTCCAGCACTACGATCTCCTCCCCTGGCCCGCCGTCCTCAACCTGTGGCTCACCCTCAACCACCACCTCGCCCACACCATGCAGCACGTCGACCCGGGCACCCTCTCCCACACTTGGAATTACGAGAGCCAGAACCTAACCCTCGGCTTCATCCTGGAGGACTACATAGCCCACCTCGAACACCACCTCCGCGCCCTTCAACTAACGCCCGGTGCCCCTGACCAAAAGCCGGGTGCCTGACCAAAAGCCGGGTGCCCCGTCCTAGCTCTGCTAGGGCGGGCCTGCCACCATACTCCCCCAAGGCACTTCAAAACATGACCACGGAAACCCAACTCGACCTCGAAGCCCTCTCCCCCCCCGATCTCACCGCCCACATCGTCCGCGAGGCCGCCGGCGCCCCCATCTGCCTCACCAGCTCCTTCCAGACCGAGGACATGGTCGTCCTCCACCTCCTCCGCCGGCACCTGCCGAACGTCCCCGTCATCTTCCTCGAGACCGGCTACCACTTCCCCGAGCTCCTCGCCTACCGCGACCGCCTCGCCGCCGAGTGGAACCTCAACCTCGTCAACGCCCTCCCGCGCACCACCCTCGCCGAACACGAAGCCCAGCATGGCCTTCTGTATATAGTCCAGCCCACCCAGTGCTGCGCCATCCGCAAGGTCGAGCCCCTCATGCGCTCCCTCGAGCCCTTCGACTGGTGGTTCACCGGCCTGCGCCGCGAGCAGTCGCCCACCCGCGCCAACCTCAAGAAGATCGAAGACCACCGCACCCCCACCGGCAAGCAGATGAAGAAGGTCTCCATCCTCGCCGACTGGACCATGCCCCAGGTCGAAGCCTACGCCCGCGACCACGCGATCCCGCGCCTCTCCCTCTACGACCAGGGCTACACCAGCATCGGCTGCCAGCCCTGCACCGCCATCCCCGCCGCCGGAGCCGACCCCCGCAGCGGCCGCTGGGGCGGCAACAAACTCGAGTGCGGCATCCACACCTTCACGGAAAAAGCCTGATTGACCGAAAAAGCCTGATTGCTTGTCATTCCCGAAGGGAATCTGCATCTGTCGTTACTCTTGCCTTTGTAGTTGCTCTCTGGTTAGTTGCTCTCTTGTTTGTCATTCCCGAAGGGAATCTGCATCTGTCGTTGCTCTTGCCCTTGTAGTTGCTCTCTGTCTGTCATTCCCGTAGGGAATCTGCATCTGTCGTTTCATGGCGAGGCATCCTTCTCTCTCCTCGCATTGTCATCCTGAGCGCGAGCGAAGGACCTGTTTTTTCTACCCTCCTCGGGTCTAGGATAGAAACCACCCGCATCTCATTCACAAGTCCATGATCGACCGCCGCCGCATCGTCGCCCAATGGAAAGCCGGTAACGCGCAGACCCTCGTCACCCTCGTCCGCATCGAAGGCTCCTCCTACCGCCGCACCGGAGCCCACCTCCTCATCGGCCCCAACCGCGACTCCGCCGGCACCATCTCCGGAGGCTGCCTCGAAGCCGAGGTCGTCCGCAAAGCCGCCTGGAAGACCCGCAACGGCGCCGTCGTCGACACCTACTCCACCCTCTTCGACGACACGGCCGACATCCCCTACGGCCTCGGCTGCGGCGGCATCGTCGACCTCCTCCTCGAACCCGTCGGCCCCCCCGAGACCACACCCGAGGCCCACGCCCTCCTCACCGCCATGCACTCCTCCCTCGCCGGCCGCGAGTCCCTCGTCGCCACCTGGCTCCCCACCCCCCGCACCCCCCTCCGCCGCGCCATCCTCACCCCCACCGGCACCGTCCTCTTCGCCAGCCCCTCCCTCACCCCCGCCGACTTAGCCCGCGTCCCCCGCCCCCTAGACCCAGCAGCCCGGGTGCCCTCGCCCCTAGACCCGGCGGCCCGGGTGCTTCGTCCGCTAGACCCAGCGGCCCGGGTGCCCCGTCCTAGCTCCGCTAGGGCGGGTTTCCATGAGGATTCCAATCTCCGGGTGCTCCATTCACCCGACACCGACGACTCGGCAACGACGAACTCCCTCACCACCGATCCCACCCTCTTCGTCGAACACCTCACCCCGCCCCACCGCCTCCT
>JALYIA010000172.1 GCA_030776065.1 Acidobacteriota bacterium | reverse complement strand
GGCTCCTGAAGGGTTGAGGGTTAGTTGCACTCAGAGCGGGTCGGGTTCATGCGCTCCGGAAGCATTTTGAAGTTGGTCACGACATCGCTGATTCGGTCGGGCACGTTGGCATAAAACAAGATGGTGTCGATGGCATCGCTTGCGTTGACCGTCCGCACGATATGGATTGCGGCGTAGCTGGCAGGCACAGCTAAGGCTAGGGAAAGCGCGATTTTGGGAATACGGACCTTCATCTACGGCTCCAGTACGCACGGCTACAGGGCTGAATCGACGCGGTGTTCCGCGTACGACGGGATCAGGATGTCCGTGCCGATGTAAACGCGGGCACGCGAGCCTTCCTTGAGCGTGATGATCGGTAGCCGGTTGAGAAAGTGGTTGAGTACCTGTTCTCCCTCGGCTGCGGACTGCTCCGATATGCCGTCACGGATCTGGGTCGAGGGCGAGAGGACACTGCCGCTGTTGCCGATCTGGGCGAGGCCGCCGAGACCGCCTACCGCCGCCGCTGCCGCGAACGCCTGCAAGTAGCCGTGGTCAACCTTGGTAGCCAGGCCGGTCGTGCCGAGTGGATCGAGGCCGACGTACTTGTCTAGTTCAAGCGAGAATCCATCCGGGCAGATCGCACGGTGGAAGGTCACAAACATCTTCCGCTGCTGGGCGTTACCAACACTCTGCACCGTTCCAATCAGGCGCGTACCTTGCGGCATGAGAAGCTGCTGATGGTCATGCGAGTAGTAGTCAGTCGTGAGCATGATAAGGATTGGCCCGTTCAAGCCGCCGTCAATATGGTTCGTAACGACACCTTCCAGAACGGTTCCTTCAAATACCCGGTAAAGCTGACCCTGATAGGAATCGAACTCGTAGGGTGCCATCGGATTGCTCCTGCCAGCCAACTTCGGCTGCTGTTCCGAGGCGGTCTGAACGCCTCCGCCCCTCCTGGCGTCTCCCGCCTCGGTGGTTGAGGCCGCCACTGTTTCTGAAGCTGCCTTCGGCGTCATCTCCTCACGTTCGCCCAATACGGCGGTGGGTTGAGCGGCAGGCGAACCTGCGGCGGCGGTGGCGGTCGTCGGATGAGGGAAGTCGATTGCAACGGTGTCGCTATTGAGCGCTTCTTGATGCAGCTTTTCCTTCTCCAAAGCTTTCTGCTTTGCCTCGGCTTGTACTTGCGAGACATTGGAGGTCCTGCTCGGTGCATTCGGGCTGTCGCCATACATGGCGGAACGCTGTGCGGCAGTCATGGGCGGTGCTCCTGCCGCCTCCGGGCCTGGCACATTCTGCGCGGCCTGAAGTTGCTGCATCTCGGCGGCAAGCTCCTGCCTCCGCTGCTGATCCTCGGAATCTCGTTTTGCTTCGGTCGCCTGCTGCGTCTCGAAGCTAGAGACCTGCTGAGGATTTGCAGTAGCAGGACGCATCGGCAAAGCACTCTGCGGCGCGGTTCTCTTCTTGCCGCTCACGAGGCTCGATATGTTCGCGAGTCCTATGAGACCGACGATTACGACAAGCGCAATGATGACGGGCGTGCTCTTCTTCACTGGCCCCACAGCTTCACGCTGCGGGGGAACGGTAGCGGGTGGGTTGGGATTCTGGTCGGTCATGGCTAGTTTTTCTCCCCTGTTCCGTTGGAACTGCGGTGGAAATCCACACGCTTCTTGCCGATCGCCAGATAGCCCGTCTCCAATTGCTTCGGTACGGTGTACAGGCCGGAGTTGTAGTCGAAGTTAATGAGCGATCCCTTACCGTCTTTCAGTTCATACAGCGCAGGCGTCTCTTGAAATTGACCGCGCAGGTAGGTGAACTTGTCGTCGTGCCATATCTGCTGAAGGCCAAGCTCTTTGCCCTTCTTTTCGTCCCAAGTGAAATCGAAGTGCAGACTGCCCGGGTACTGACTGCGATAGGTCTCCGCTTTGGCCTCTTCCGATTTCAACTCGGCAGCTTGCGCGGCCTTGGCTGCGGCGGCCTCCTGCTTGGCCTTGTCTAGCTCAGCGGCGGGTACGAAGATGGGCATGTCGGTAAGCCTGTCCTTAGCGGCCTTATCACCGGGCACAATGAACACCTTGGAATCGAAGTGTGCGTCCGCGTCACCGGAGATCTCCTGAAGTTGCAAGGTGTATTCGTTGCCGTGGTCGGACACGATATGAATATCGGTGGTCGTGTTCGCGAGCTTTGGCTTGATGCTGATGAATCGGCTGGCCACATGGCCGCCATCGAACACCCAGTCCACGGTGTCGCCGCCGAAGACGGTGGCGATCTTCTCTTCAGCCGGGAGGAGAATGAGGGTGGACTGTAGTAGCCCGGCCCGTATGACTGGCGGTGTCTGCGCCTCGGATACGGTGACGGAACGCGGCGCGTTCGGCTCAAGGTGATGCGGCGGAGTAGCAGGCGATGCCTGGGAGACGCCACAGACAAGGGAGAGAAGAGACGTTACGGTTAGGATCATCGGCGGTTTCATATGGGCCCTTTGGTTGTGAAGTGGTGATGCGGGTTACACAGCCTCGCCCTGGGCAAAGCGGGTAATGCCCTCAGAGAGTCCGTACTTTTCGATCAGCTTCGTCCGGCGCACACGGTCCTTCGGCTTGGTCGAAAATGTTGCGTAGCTGCGGCTATCGAGATTAAGGGTGACGACCTTTGTCAACCCATCGCGCCGCATGTAAAGTCCTTCGCGGTCCTGCAAGCTCTCGAAGAGAGCGAGCTGCTGCTCGTTCATCTTGAATAGCTCGGCATACCGCTTCCGGTTGAACGTCGCATCCTTCAGGAATAGGAAGGAGGTGCAGGAGTTCACAATGCTGTCTGCGTTAGCACCGAGGTCGTCGGCGGACTGGCCGATCATTGTCACGCCGCCAAGGTTCTTGCGGACGGTCTTGATGGAAGCGAGAGCGCCATCCAAGAGCTGCTTGTTCTTCATCGAAGAGAAGATTTCTTCGATGAGGATGTGCTTCGGTACTCCGAGATTGGCGGGGTTGTAGAGCACATCGTTAATCCGCCTCAGCAGCCACACCATAAGCGGCTCGATCAGGTCGGCATACTGCTCGTTGTTAACACCTTGGAAGTCGAAGCATTGGAGCCGCGAGAGCGATAGGCTGTCTTCGACGTTGTCGAAGACGGCGTTGTAGATGCCCTTGCCAACCCACTTCGCCAAATACCTGTCGAGCTTTTTCGGAAGGAACAGATTGGACAGCCGGCGATTCGCCACGTCGAGCAGATACATATCCTGCACGGCCTTATGGATCACGTCGTCATCTTCCGGCTCCAGCTCCGCGCCGCCGTTGGTAAGCAGTAGCTTCACGAACGAGTAGAGGAACTTGATGTTGCTCTCGGTAGGCTCCAGGGCAAACGGATTCACCCGAGGGCCATCTTTGCCGACTCGATCAACCTTGCCGCCGTACAGCTCGACAACACTTTCATAGCTCCCGCCGATGTCGAAGATGTAAGTGAAGCCGCCATATTTCTGCTCAAGCGAGATGATCTGATTGCCGTGGACCGACTTTCCGGTTCCTGTTGGCCCTATGATGAGCATGACCCGTACGCCATCCACATACACGTCCTGAAAGAACGGCGTCCGTGTGCGCGTCTCGAAGATGTTCAGGTACTCGGAATCCAAGTCTTCAGAATGAGGATGTCCGATATGAGGAGCGAATACAGACGAGAGACGAGCGTGATGGTCCTCGGCCAGCCACAACGGGAAGACATTGAACTTGTGATTGCCGGGAAACATCGCATAGAAGGCGGAGAGATTGCCTAGCGTCTCCTCCATCACCTGAGCCCTGGCATCCACGAAGATCCGATGCACAGTGGGGGTGGCATCGCGTAGCTGCTCCGGACTTTGGGCAGCCAAGAGCAAGCGAAGTGAAAACTCACCCTGAGCTTTCTTATCGAGCGACCGGATCACGTCGCTCAAGTCATCTACGCTGTTGTTCGCAGCCTTCGCACCGGCACCTGTTTCGAGCGAGGCGGTATCCCGACCGCTCATTACGCGGGTCAACACGCCAACTTTGAAGAACGAGATGAACTTTTCCTGGGCGTCGATCTCGCTGCGGGCCGCGGACGTTGACTTCACCCGCCATGTCGAGCACACAACACTGTCGCAATCCAACGTGAGCAGGCCGGAGAACAGGCAGGGTCGCGACGCCTCTGGGGTGGTCTTCAGCGAGAACATCTGGACGTGCCGCTTGCCGATCTGCACATGATCGCTATGCCAAGCAACCGGGCTATTGACGATCTGGCGGTCAACACCGGTATCTGCGCGAAGCTGATCGCGGCTGGACCATTCCTCCAAATTGAACAAGTAGCTGAAGAACTGGAAGGCTTCGGCCTTCCCCAACAACTTGAGACCGAGAGAGCTACCGAGATGGCCTTCTAACAAGGTTGCCGTCTTCTCAAGATCGGAGAGCATCCTTGACGTGTCAGCGACATTCTTGTCTGGCTTGCGCTGGAATGCCTTTGCCTGGGAGGGCTCCAGCGTCAGGCACCAGTGGAGGTCGATGCGCCGAAAGGCCGCTGTCTTATCGAGGTGCGCGAGACGATCGCTCGCGAACGTCTCCGTCACTTCGTTCCTGTATTGCTTCTGCCGGGGAAGATCGAATCCGGACATCACTCGCGTGTACTGAAAGAGGCACGATCCTTCTGGCATTCCACGCAATGCGCCTTCGACCTGACGAACGCGGGCTTCAAGCTCGAGATCTGTCAGCGCCTCCTCATCTAGGCCAGTCAGAGAGAAGAGGCATCCGTAGCCTCCACCTTTCAGCGCGAAGATTTTCGGTCCAACAAAACGAGAGATTGGGACGATGCTGCACGCCGCTCCCGCTTTCGCAAACCACGGGGTATGTTTGATCTGTTCAGTATTTGCGCGGGTCATAGTAGCTCTTCTGGCCTAGGCTGAGGCCCCACAGTTGAAACATCTTGGGGTGTTTACGGACGATCAACCATGCGCCGCCCGCGAGTGTTGGAAAGCTAAGGATTGCCAGCATTCGGAA
>JALYIA010000171.1 GCA_030776065.1 Acidobacteriota bacterium | reverse complement strand
TGGTCCACTCCAACGGGCTGCGCATCGGCACGGTTGAAGTTGGGCTCGGCGTCGGTGTCGTCGGCGGGCTCGTCGTCGTCTTCGAAGTCGTCGCCGCCTTCGATGAGGATCTCGCCTTCGTCGTCGTCCTCCTCGTGGAGGGCGGGGTACGGGGGCGGGGCTGCGGGGGCGCCGGTCTCGGGCAGGCCGAGTTTGGCGCGCTGCTCGCGGAGGACGGCCTTGCGGGAGAGCTTGATGCGGTTGCCTTCGATGGAGAGGACCTTGACGAGGATCTGGTCGCCCTCGCGGAGCTCGTCCTTGACCTGTGCGACGCGGTGCTCGGCGATCTCGGAGACGTGGAGGAGGCCGTCGGTGCCGGGGAAGATCTCGACGAAGGCACCGAACTCGGCGAGGCGGACGACCTTGCCGAGGTAGGTCTTGCCGACTTCGGGGACGGCGGTGATGTCGGAGATCATCTGGATGGCGCGGGCGAGGCCCTCGGCGTCGGAGGAGGCGACGTTGACGCGGCCCGTGTCGTCGACATCGATCTTGACGCCGGTGGCGTCGATGATGCCGCGGATGATCTTGCCGCCGGGTCCGATGAGGTCGCGGATCTTGTCGGTGGGGATCTGGATGGGGTGGATGCGGGGGGCGAACTTGGACTTCTCTTCGGAGGCCGAGCCGATGGTGGCGTCCATGATGTCGAGCAGGTGGATGCGGCCGTTTTTGGCCTGGGCGAGGGCCTCGCGCATGATCTGGGGGGTGATGCCCATGATCTTGATGTCCATCTGGAGGGCGGTGATGCCGTTGCGTGTGCCGGCGACTTTGAAGTCCATGTCGC
This sequence comes from Acidobacteriota bacterium, assembly GCA_030776065.1. GTDB lineage: Bacteria > Acidobacteriota > Terriglobia > Terriglobales > Acidobacteriaceae > Edaphobacter. The sequence continues at coordinate 10,834 of JALYIA010000171.1, read as the reverse complement.
CGTAGTGGTCTTCGGCTCCGGCGATGTCGGAGAGGACGGCGTAGTTGTCGCCTTCCTTGACGAGGCCCATGGCGACCCCGGCGACGGAGCCCTTGATCTTGATGCCGGCCTGCATGAGGGCGAGGGAGGCTCCGCAGACGGTGGCCATGGAGGACGAGCCGTTGGACTCGAGGATGTCGGAGACGACGCGGAGGGTGTAGGGGGACTCGTCCTCCGGCGGCAGGACGGCTTCGATGGCGCGGTAGGCGAGGGCTCCGTGGCCGATCTCGCGGCGGCCGACGCCGGTCATGCGGCCGACCTCACCGACGGAGAAGGGCGGGAAGTTGTAGTGGAGCATGAAGCGGCGCTTCTGCTCGCCTTCGTAGGTCTCCATGCGCTGGGCGTCGTCGTTGGTGCCGAGGGTGGCGGAGACGAGGGCCTGGGTTTCGCCGCGGGTGAAGAGGGCGGAGCCGTGGACGCGGGGCAGGACGCCGACCTCGACGGTGACGGCGCGGATCTGGTCGAAGGCGCGGTGATCGGGGCGGACGCGCTCGTTGAGGACCTGGTCGCGGAAGATTTTTTCGCGGAGGATCTCGTAGTACTTCGACAGCTTTTTGCTCTCGTTGGCGAACTCGGCCTCCGGGACCTGGGCTTTGAGTTCGGCCTTGAGCTCATCCTTGATCTGCTTGACGAGGGCGTAGGAGTCGAACTTGGGGTGCTTCCGGGTGTCGAGTGCGTCCTTGAGGCGGTCGCCGGCACGGCCGATGAGGGCGTCGAGGTAGGGCTGATCGATCTGGGCTTCGCCGGGGACGCGCTTGGTCTTGCCGGCGCGGGCGACGAGGTCGTTGATGCCGGCGACGATCTTCCTGATCTCGCCATGGGCGAATTCGATGGCGTTGACGACGTCTTCTTCGGAGCACTCCTTTGCGCCCGACTCGACCATGACGATGCCGTCCGCGGTGCCGACGACCATGATGTTGAGGGTGGATGCGGCGCGCTCGGCGTAGGTGGGGTTGACGATCATCTGGCCGGCTACGAGGCCGATGCGAACGGCGCCCACGGGGCCGTGGAAGGGGATGTCGGAGAGGGCGAGGGCGCAGGAGGCGCCGTTGATGCCGAGGACGTCGGGGTCGTTTTCGCGGTCTGCGGAGTAGACGAAGGCGACGACCTGGGTCTCATTGCGGAAGGTCTCGGGGAAGAGGGGGCGGATGGGGCGGTCGATCTGGCGGGAGGTGAGGATCTCCTTTTCGGAGGGGCGGCCTTCGCGCTTGATGAAGCCGCCGGGGATGCGTCCGCCGGCGTAGGTGAACTCGCGGTACTCGACGGTGAGGGGGAAGAAGTCGATACCTTCCTTGGGGTCTGGGGAGGCGGTGGCGGTGGCGAGGATGACGTTGTCGCCGCTGGAGGTGAGGGCGGCCCCGGGGGCCTGCCTGGCCATGCGTCCGGTCTCGAACTTGATGTGCTTGCCTCCGGCAAGCTGTACTGTGATGTCCTGCATCATGGTGCGCCTCTTCTCTTTGTCTCTTATGTTCTTTGCTGGAATCAGGTGACGTGTGCGCGGCCGGAGGGAAAGGGACCGCGCGAAGACGCAGCTCTACTCGGCTCTACGCGGCCTTGTGGAGACTGCGTTCGGATGACTGGGAGCCGGGACCGGAGCGGCGAGCCGGCTGCTGAAGGGGCCGTGGGGAGGCGGTGAACGGCGCCGTCCGCGGGTGCGGGGCTCGGGCGCTCCGGCCGCACGGCGACAGCGCGCCGTGCGAATGAGGGAGTGCCGCGAAGTGGCGGGCCGTGCTAGCGTCCATGTGGCGTTGTGTCCCAGCGGTGAGGGTGCTTACTTGCGGATGCCGAGCCTGCCGATGACCTCGCGGTAACGGTCCGAGTCGGACGTCTTGAGGTAGTCGAGCAGACGGCGCCGCTTGGAGACGAGCATGAGGAGTCCTCGGCGGGAGCCGTGATCCTTCTTGTGGGTCTTGAAATGCTCGGTGAGTTCGCCGATGCGTTCGCTGAGGATGGCGATCTGGACCTCCGGGCTGCCGGTGTCCGTGTCGTGCGTACGAAACTTCTGGATGATGTCTGTCTTCTTGACCGATTCCAACACTGCGGTTGATGCTCCTGATCTTTGGGTACGCGTCTAATCGTGTTCTCTACAAGGATAGCATCCGAGTGCGTTGGGCCGCAATTGGATGGAGAGCCGGTCCTTCGCCGCGCTCAGGTGAGGGTGTCCTGGCGCGGTGAGGAGGTTTTGGGGAGCGGCTCAGGCGAGGTTCTGCTTGAGGAAGGCGAGGGTGCGCTCGCGCGCCAGGGTGGCGGAGGGAGCGTGGAAGGCGTGGGGGTCGGCGTCGCGGTTGAAGGCGTGGCCTGCGCCGGCGTAGACGAAGACTTCGACTTCGGGGTGGGCGCTCTGGACGGCGCTGACCTGGTCGTGGCCGATGTGGGTGTCGTCGGCTCCGAAGTGAAGCAGGACGGGGCAGGAGGGCTGCTCGGCGGCGACGTTGCCGATGCCGCCGGCGTAGTAGCCGACGCAGCAGGCGGGCTGCATGTCGAGGGTGTCTCCGCGGGTGGCGGAGAGCCAGGTGACGAGGCCGCCGTAGCAGAAGCCGAGGACGCCGCAGTCGGTTCCGGAGAGCTTCTTTGCGCGCTCAAAGGCGGCGGCGACGTCGAGCAGGGAGAGGTCGGGCTTGAGCTGGGGGTAGAGGGCGAATGCCTTCTTCATGTCCTCGGGGGAGTAGGAGAGCTGGAGGTCTCGCTCGATGCGATCGAAGAGGGCTGGGGCGACGCAGAGGAATCCGTCGCGGGCGTAGCTGTCGGCCACGGAGCGGATGTGGGGGTTGACGCCGAAGATCTCCTGCACGACGACGAGTGCGCCGATGGGTTTGCCGTCGGGTGTAGCGACGTATGCGCCGAGTTCATGGTCGTCCTGCGTCTTCAATGTGGTCCACTCGCCCATTCGCGTGTTCCTCCTTGGATGTGCCTGTAGCTGGGATGTGCCTGTGTCCGGGGGATGTGCCTGTGTCCGGGGGATGTGCCTGTAGCTGGCTGGCTTCTTCTGTATGGTATGCGAGCGCGTGAGGGGGAGGGGCCGGGTGAGTGGGGGGCGAGGAAGTTCGGTGTGATCGGCTGAACATGTGTGGGGGGAGATGTTGGGTGCGGCGGCTAGGGCTCGCGCTCGGCGTGTCCGGCGGCGAGGGTACGCATCTCGGCGAGCCAGCGGGCGAAGCGCAGCAGCTGCCTGCGCTCGCCGGCGAGGAAGCGGGCGAAGTCGCGCGGGCCGATGGTCTCTGCGTGGAGGCCGGAGTAGGTTTCGAGCCGCCAGCGGAGGTAGGGGCTTCGCCAGGGGCGGAGGCGGTGGCCGCGGGTGGCGTGCCAGAGAAAGCGGAGAGCTTCGAGGATGGGCGGCCTCCTTGGAGAGGGTGGGCTGGCGCGGCGGGTGCGGCTTGGGCGGGCCGGTGGGCGAGGCGCCCTGTCTGCAGTCTAACTGGTGCAGGCCCGGGGGGTGCAGGAGGATGTGCGCGGCTGTGAGAGGGCCTCACGCTGTGCTCCGTGGCGGTCGATACACAGCAAGAGAGAACGGAGGCACGAGCATGAGAGTGCTGATCGTGGACGACTCGGTGGTGATGAGGACGATTGTGGAGAGGGGTCTGCGCCAGGCCGGAGTGGAGGCCCTGGAGGTGCGCCACGCGGCGAACGGGGAGGAGGGGTTGGCGGAGCTGGAGCGAGCGGACCGCGAGGGTGGCGGCTTCGACCTGATCCTGAGCGACGTTCATATGCCGCTGATGGATGGGCCGGAGCTGATGGCTGAGGCGCGGCGGCGCGGACTGGCGCTCGGTGTTCCCGTGGTGATGATTACGGCGGAGGCGCAGGCGGGCGAGGGCGTGGGATGGGGGGACCAGGGCTTCTGGCGGCTGATGAAGCCGTTCACCATGGAGCAGATGCGGCTGAGCCTGGCTCCTCTGCTTCACGTTTCGGCCAACGGCTGAGCAGGACCGAATCCACAGCAAACACGGCGACGCACTCGGCCAAGACCGGCGCGCGAGGGATGTTCGATGGAGAGATGCATGGAGTCGGAGAGAGAAGGCGAGGCCGAAGCGTCAGCAGACGTGCGGCTGACGGAGGCGTGGGACGAGCTGGGTGCGTGTCCCATGACGGCGGCGGACCTGGATGCGGCGGTGATGGAGATCTTCGAATCCATGCTGCAGACCGGGTGCCGCGTCGTCCCGGGATGCCGGGGAGCGGGCCTGCGGGTGCGGGCGTCGATCCGATTGAGCGGGGCGGGCGGGGGAATCTGCATGGTCGAGCTTCCGGTGGAAGCGGGCGACTGGCTGACGGATTCGCTGATGGGGTCGGAGGCGGACTGGGACGAGGAGATGGTGAACGATGCGGTGGGGGAGCTGTGCAACATGATCGCGGGCGGGGTGAAGCGCCGGCTGCACACCGCGCCGGAGGAGTGGCAGATGTCGCTGCCGGTGGTGTGGCGGGGGGGTGGAGAAGGCCCAGGCGGCGAGCAGGTACCGGGGTCCCACGGGATGCGGCGGTGCTACAGCATGGGCGCGGTTACGTTTGCCGTGAGGGTTGCGTTCTGGAGGGCTTGACTCGGGGGGGATACGCGAGGGCGTCCGGAGTGGAGGGGCGCGGGCGGGGCGGGGGTGCGGCGGGTGGGTGGGACGGCCTGGGGTTCGGGCGAGATGGGGCTAGCGGGCTGGGGTCTAAGTGTAGCGGACTGGATTCAGCGGACTGGATCCAGCGAGCTGGGGCTAGCGGACTACGGACTGGAAGAGGGGCGAGGAGAGCAGGCTGGCGAACTGGCTGTCGGAGGAGGAGTAGTCGACGCTGAGGGTTCCGGCGCTCGAGTCGATGGTGGTGGCGTCGAGGGCGGTCTTTTCGAGCGGTGTTCCCTGGGTCTTGCGCAGGATGACGACGCCCTTCATGAGGGCGGCGCAAGTAGCTGCGGTGAGGGTGTCGGACATGACGACGGACATGTTGAACTTGACGCCGTTGTTGAAGTCCATGGTGTAGCGGGCGTCCTTCATGCGGTTCTTGACGGTGTCGTAGTCGGCGAGCTGGGAGGCCTGGCCGAGCACGCTCTTCATCATGGACTGGGTCCCTTTGGCGTCGAGCAGGCTCCAGACGGCGTGGTTATCGACGGCGACCATCTCGTTGACGAGGTCGGCGTTCTGGAGGAGGTTGGCGCGCATGCCGTCGCGGGCGTCGAGTGCGGCGGCGATGGCGACCTTGTCTCCGAAGACCATGGTGGTCTGGTTGAGGAAGGCCACGCTCATGCCGGTGGAGCCCATGGGGTAGACGGCGTTGTTGCGCTGCATGGTGGGTTTGATCTTGTTCTTGGCGAAGTTGGTGAGGATGTCGTGGGTGCGGAACTGGCCCTGGGCGAGGCCGACGATCAGGCTCTGCTCGGGTGAGTTCGCGGCGGGTCCGGGGACGCGGAAGGAGGCGAAGGCGAGGGCTTCGGCGTCGGCGTCGACCTTGAGGCCGGAGGAGGTGAGAGCGCTTTCCAGCCGCTTGAGCTCGGGGGGAAGCACGCGGTCCTTGAGGCTCATCGCGGCGGGGGAGTTCTGCATGGCGCGGTAGTCGACCACGATGATCTGCTGGACGTCGCGTGGAATGGCGGCTTTGGCGTCGAGCGTGAGTTGCGCGGCGGACGCAGAGGATGCCCCTGAGGCGAGGGCGAGGATGGAGGCTGCGGCGAGGGGGAGAACGGACCGGATTGAGACCATACTGCGTGAACTCCAATGACACGTGCTGGCTGGTTCATCGGCTGGAACGACTAGAAGTTTACTCGCACGATGCACTTCGGCAACAGCCTATTGTTTCGCGAAACAGGAGGCGAGGCAAGTACCATCCCGGTGGCTTGGACGGACGGGAGGGCAGAAGGTCTCGGGCAGGGGGCTTCCCTGCCGGGGGGTGGGGGGCGGAGCGGCTCAGCTCCGGCAGGCCTCGACGGGTGCGGTGCGGCTCCACCTCTCGGTTCTGCCGAAGACTGAGAAGCCGATGTAGCCGCGGAGGTCGAGCTGATCTCCCTGGCTGGTCATGGCTCCGCGGTAGGTCTTGCCGGATTTGGGGTCGTACAGGGTGCCTCCTTCGGCCTTTCCGGGGGAGGCGAGGTGGAAGCCCTGGCCAATCTGGAGACCGCAGAGGGGCCGGTGTTGCAGCGCGCGGTCGGGGTTGTGGCTGTCGAGGCGCACGGGGGAGGCGCGGCTGAGCACGACGAGGGTGGCACATACGGCGCTGCCGCAGGGATGGATGCGGATGACGGAACCTTCCGGCTCCTGCCAATAGCCGAGGACGCCGGAGGGCTCCTGCGGGGCGGCGGCGCGGCCCAGCAGAAGAGCGGGGGTGAGGAGACCGAGGAGGATCCGGGTACGGTACCTGGGAGGCATGGAGCGATACCACCTTTTCTGGAAGAAGAGCGGCGTTCGGCGTTCTGGAAGCGGCGTTCTGGAAGAAGAGCGTGTTCGGCTGCGAGCCGGAGCGCGGCCCCGGTGAGTTGGACGCAGGTGGAGGGTGAGTCAGGGCTCCGGCCAGGCCATGGGGTGCTGGAGTTTGCGCTCGAGCACCTTGGAGTCGGGGTCGAATCCGGGGATCTCGCGCACCCATTCTGCCTGGGGGTCCCACGCCTGGCTGGGGATGAGGCCGATGAGTTCGCCTTCGGCGATGCGGGCGCCGTGGCTGCGGGCGAGCTCGCGGACGGCGGCGTGTACCTGGCGCACGGGGGTGGCGTGAAAGTCGGTGAGGTTCATGCTGACCTGGGCGCGACCGTGGGCGGTGACGCCGATGGCCTTGACGCCGTTGAGTCCTCCGGCGGAGTCACGGATGGCGCGGGCGATGGCGCGGGCGGTGGCGATGTCCGGCGTGGCCGGGAGCTGGCCGGGTGCGCCCTCGGGCGGGGCGAGGTAGATGTTGTAGGCGATGAGGAAGGGCCGGGCTCCCACGGCAGTGGCGCCGGCGGTGGCGTGGAGCTCGGGGCCGCCGACGTCGGGGCGGCGGGCGGGGTCGCGCATGACGGCTTCGCGGAGGCCTTCGAACTGACCGCGACGGACGTCCTCCAGGCGGACCCGGTCGGGGCGTGCGGCAGCGGCCTCATAGAAGAAGACGGGGACGCCGAAGCGGCGCCAGATCTCGATGCCTGCCTGGCGGGCGAGCAGGGCGCACTCGGCGAGGGAGATGCCGCTGACGGGGACGAAGGGGATCACGTCGGCGGCGCCGATGCGGGGGTGGACGCCGCGCTGGCGGGTGAGGTCGATCAGCGCTGCGGCGCGGCCTGCACCGCGGACGGCGGACTCGAGGACGTCTGCCGGGGGCCCTGCGAGGGTGACGACGGAGCGGTTGTGGGCGGGGTCGAGCGACCAGTCGAGCAGGCGGACTCGATCGTGGCGCATGGCGGCCACGATGCGGGTGACGATGGCCGAGTCCGCGCCTTCGGAGAAGTTGGGCACACACTCGACGACAGCGTCAGGATTTGGGCTGAAGGGCATGGCTTACTTCCACCGGGTGGTCCCGAGGCTGAATTGGAGGCTGGCGTTGACGCCGGGGTTGCGGTCGCCGAGCGACGCACTGGAGATGTGGACGGCGTTGGCGCCGAAGTCGATGGAGCGGCGTGGCTTGAAGAACCAGTGGAGGCCGATGCCTCCCTGCGGGGTGAAGTTCCAGACGCTGGCATCGGCGGAGGGGCCATTGTTCTGGAGGATGGCGGCGAGCGCGCCGTTCGAGATGACGCCGGCGAGGACGGGCGGACCGCCGAAGCCAGGGTACTTGTGGTTGGTCCAGAGGACGCCGCCGGCTCCCTGCACCCAGAAGGAGACGGTGCGGGTGCCGTTGAGGTTCCAGCGGAGGATGGTGGGGGTGATGGAGGCGCCGGTGAAGGTGCCGCCGATGTTGTATGGGGCGGAGCAGAGGATGGAGCCGGGCGGCGAGCTGACCGGGACGCACTGGTTGCGCTGCTTGACGGGGGTGTAGGACTGCCAGAAGGGGAAGACCTCGACGGCGTATTCGAAGTCGCCGCGCAGGGGCCCCGGGCCTTTGGGTCCGGTGAGGACTTTGCCGAGATGGCCGCCGGCCATGAGGAAGCCGAAGCTGTTGCGCTCTTCGGTGAGGCCTACGCCGCCCTGGACGAGAGGGCCGTAGCTCCAGGGTTGGGCGTTGAGGACTGCGGTCGGCCGCTCGCCGGGCTGGGGCGTCGTCTGGGCGAAGGCTGACGAGGCCAGAGGGAGGGAGCACAGGATTGCTCGGCAGATCCAGCGTATCGGACGTGACATCGTTCTCCTTGCAGTGCAAAGGCCGCCAGCGGGTGGCGGCCTTTGGGATGCTTCGGGTTGCCGCTTCGGACTATCCGGCGTGGGCGGCTACGGCGGCTTCGTCCATGTCGAAGTTGGAGTAGACGTTCTGGGTGTCGTCGAGGTCTTCGAGGACGTCCAGCAGGCGGAGCATGGCGGAGGCCTGGGTGCCTTCGAGCTTCTGGTAGGTGGAGGGGACCATGGTGACCTCCGCGTGCTCGGGGTGCAGCTTTGCGGCCTTGACGGCTTCGAGGACGAGGTCGAAGTCCTTGGGGTCGGTGGTGATCTCCCAGACGTCGCCGTCGTCGGCGAGGTCTTCCGCGCCGGCTTCGAGGGCGATCTCGGTGAGCTTGTCTTCGGCGACCGCGGACTTGGCGACGGTGACGATGCCCTTCTTGGTGAACATGTAGCCGACGGAGCCGGACTCGCCGAGGTTGCCGTTGTTCTTCGAGAAGGCGTGGCGGATCTCGCTGACGGCTCGGTTCTTGTTGTCGGTGAGGACCTGCACCATGACGGCGACGCCGCCGGGTCCGTAGCCTTCGTAGAGGATCTCTTCGTAGCTGATGCCTTCGAGTTCTCCGGTGCCGCGCTGGATGGCGCGCTTGATATTATCGGCCGGCATGTTCTCGGCTTTAGCCGCTGCGATGGCGGTGCGGAGGCGGGGATTGCCGTCGGGATCGCCTCCGCCGCCCTTGGCAGCGATGGTGATCTCCTTGATCAGGCGGGTGAAGATCTTTCCGCGCTTGGCATCGGCCGCGCCCTTCTTGTGTTTGATCGTCGCCCATTTTGAATGGCCGGACATAGGTTCCCCTGGTGCGTGAACTCGTACGGAAGTGCTGCTCGCCCGGCCTTGGAGCCGGCCACAGGCGCCTGTACCAAGGCGAAGTATAGCAGAGGCTCCCCGGGGGGCGGCCGGAGCAGGTTCGACGCGGCGGCGGTCGAGGAGAGGCCGGTTTGAGGGGGGCTGCAGACAAGGGGTCCGGAGGGGTGCGGAGGGGGCCGGCACGCGGTGTTCCGGCTGCTTACGATATTCCATCGGGGTGGTCTATCCCCTGAAGGATGCAGGAGTTGGCTGCACGAACGGTGTAGCCCGGAGGGGTGCAAATCCGTTGACAGTTACTTTGGTTACCCATACCGTCGAAACAACACAGGGATTCATTCCCGGAGGCCCAAATACAATGCGTTCGTTCAGTCGTTCTGTAGCACTCGTAGCTTCGTTTGCACTTCCTCTCGCGGTTGCGTCCACTGCTTTTGCCGATTCGTCCTGCGGCGCCGTTGCTGGAAACATCGTGGCCAATTGCGGATTCGAGACCGGGAACTTTTCCGGTTGGACCGTCACCGATACCAGCGGCAACACGCTGGTCGCCGCCACCAGTGCATCTGCCGGTGTAACCGCCAATTCCGGGACGTACGTGGCGCTCCTGGGGGCAACCGACGGGGGCACCCTGCAGCAGACTCTGACCGACGTGGCCGGCCAGGTCTATGACTTTTCTTTCTACCTTCAGAACGAGCCGTCGCCGGGGTTCACGGGTCCGGACAGCTTTGGCGTGTCGGTGATCGACGGGAGCTCGAACACGACCACTCTGATGAGTGCCACGGCGATCGATCAGACGTCCGGCTACACGCTGTACACCTTTCAGTTCACGGGAACGGGCTCGGACACGATCAGCTTCAACGACCTGAACTCGCCGAGCTACTACAACGTGGATGACGTCAGCGTCGCCGCGCACGCACCAGAGCCTTCCAGCCTGGCGTTGATGGGCACGGGAGCGGTGTTCTTCGCGGAGATCACGCGCCGGCGCGTGAAGAAGGCGTAAGCGGCGTTCGCCGGAAGGCGAACGAGAGACAAGGGCGCGCCGCGCGGGGAGATCTCCCCGTGCGGCGCTTTACGTTAATCCCTGGAGCTCGGGGCGAAACAGGTCCTGCCAGGTCTCGCGGCGGCGCACGAGCCGGCTGCCGGCGTCCTCGACCAGGACCTCGGCGGCACGGGGCCGGGTGTTGTAGTTGGAGCTGAGGCTCATGCCGTAGGCTCCGGCGTCGAGCAGCAGGACGAGGTCCCCGGATTTGAGCGGCGGCATGGGACGGTCACGGGCGAAGAAGTCGCCGGACTCGCAGACCGGGCCGACGATGTCGACCGGGCGGGCGGAGGAGGCGCTGCGCGGCTTGCGCACAGGGACGATCTGGTGGTGGGCGCTGTAGAGCGCGGGCCGGATGAGGTCGTTCATGCCGGCGTCGGCGATGACAAAGGTCTTGGCGCCGTTCCGCTTCACGACGAGCACGCGGGCGAGCAGTCCGCCGGCCTGAGCCACGAGGAATCGGCCGGGCTCGAGCAGCAGATGCAGTTGGCGGAAGGTGCCGGCGGGGAGGCGGGGCACGGTGAGCGCACGCTGCAGCGCAGCGGCATAGTTGGCCACCTGGACGGCGGGCCGGGACGTGTCGTCACCGATGGCGTCTTCGTACTCGACTCCGAGACCGCCTCCGGCATCGATGTAGCGGATGTCGTGGCCATCCTGGAGAAGCTGGCCGATGAGGGCGACGACGCGGGTGGCTGCGGCGGCGAAGGGGTCCAC
>JALYIA010000170.1 GCA_030776065.1 Acidobacteriota bacterium | reverse complement strand
GGATGAGGGAGCCGCCGCGCCAGACGTTGAGCATCTGGGTGCCGAAGCAGACGGCGAGGATGGGCTTGCCCATGTTGTGGGCGTCCTGGAGGAGGAGCTCGTCGACGTTTTCGCGGGCGGCGTCGGGCGGGGCGGAATGGGGGTCGACGGGGTGGCCGTACTTCTGGGGGTTGACGTCGGCGCCGGAGCCGGGGAGGAGGACACCGGCGCAGGAGGCGATGAGGCGCGCGGTGCCGGCCGGGGGCTGGTCGAGGGGGATGGGGACGGGCTCGCCACCGGAGCGCTCGACGGCGGAGGCGTACTGAGGCCAGGAGCGGTCGTTGTACTCGGGGTCGAAGGAGGTGGGGATGGGGATGGCGATGCGGGGCTTCATGATGGCTGGGTCGATTGTATGCGGGTGGAGGCCGTGAGGTAGCGCGGGAACGCGCAGGTTCGGCTCGTACCAGGTTCGGCTCGTACCAGGTTCGGCTCGTACATTGGAGCGCGCCGAATCGGGACTACTGTGTTGTGGTTGGCTCAGGCGACGAGTAGACGGTCTTTCCGTCCACGATGGTCATTTCGCACTTCAGGTTCTTCAAGTCCGCGGAGGCGATGGTGTAGGGGTTACGGTCCCATACGGCGATGTCGGCGCGCTTGCCGGGTTCGAGGGAGCCGATCTGCTGCTCGAGGAAGAGCTGCGGCGCGGCGGCGGCGGTGTAGGAGCGGAGGGCGGTGTGGATGTCCACGCGCTGCGTGGGGTCGAACGGGTGCTTGCCGTCCAGGGTTTCGCGCTGGACCGCAGCCCATAGCCCGTAGCGCGGCGCGAGGGGCGCGACGCCGTAGTCGGTGCCGGAGCTCCAGTGAATGCCGCGGCGGGAGAAGGTGTTGAGTGGGAAGACGAGGCCAAGCCGGTCCGCTCCGAGGGTTGGCAGCCAGCTCTGGCCGAACCACCACAGAAAGACGGGTTGCACCTCGGGATAGCCGGCGTCGTATTGCGCTTGGAGCGCGGCCATCACGTCCAAGGCGTGCGGCGTTGGGAAGTTGGCATGGATGATGGAGTGACGCAGGCCGGGGATGGGCTTTTCCTTTTCGACGAGGGCATAGGTATCGACTACCCAGTCCATGGCGCGGTCGCCGATGGCGTGGGTTCCAACGGAGATGCCGGCCTGATGAAAGAGGCGCACCATCCGGCGGTAGACCTCCGGGTCCATTGCGGGGTAGCCGGTGTTTCCGGCATCGACGGCGCCGTTCTTGAACCAGGGCTGGTAGCTCCACGCGGTGCCGGCCAGGGCGGCGCCGTCCATGAAGATTTTTGCGCCGCAGGCGGCGAGGCGTCCTTGCCGATAGGCGCGAGGGATGGGCGATGCGGCCTGGATCGCAGCCAGCGTCGCCTGAGCGGAGGCGACCGAATCTCCGGCGCGCCACAGCATGCAGACCCGTTCGTCGAGCTTGCCGGATTCGTTCAACTCCTGAAGGGCACTCCACTGAGCCGGCCTGGCCGTGTCTTTGAAGGCAGTGACTCCTTCGCGATGGAGGTCGTCGATCTCTTTCAGGATGCCTTGCTTGATCTGGTCTTGCGTGAACGGCGGCAGCAGAGCCCTGACTGGAGCGATCGCAGCCTCCTTCAGGACGCCCGTGGTGTGCCCGGAAGCGTCGCGATCGATGGTGCCATTCGATGGACCGGTGGTCCTGTCGTCGATCCCCGCGAGCTTGAGCGCGTAGCTGTTGACCGTGGCATAGTGACCGGAGGTATGGGTGAGAAGAACGGGGTTGTCCGGCGATACGGCGTCGAGGTCGGAGGCGTAGATATAGCGGTGCTCGGCGAGTTTTCCGTCGTCCCATCCGCGCCCGCGCACCCATTCTCCGGGTTTGGCGAGGGCGACACGGGCCTTGACGCGGGCGACGATGTCGGGAATTCCGGCCGCGTCGTCGAGCTTGATCAGGTAGAGGTCTTCGGCGCCGGCCTCTGCGTAGTGGCTGTGCGTGTCGATCATCCCGGGGGTCGCGGTGCGTCCGTGCAGGTCGACGATGCGGGTGGTCTTCCCGGCGAGCTTGAGGATCTGGGCGTCGGTGCCGACGGCGAGGATTCCGCCACTGCGGATGGCGATTGCCTGAGCCACAGAGTCCCTGGCATCGATCGTCAGGACGGTGCCGTGGAGGAGCACCATGTCGGCCTGCTGAGCGAGCGATGACGCGCAACCACCGAGACCTGCGGCGAGCAGGATAACTGTTCGGATCGAAGGCATGCGGGAAGTATATCGAGGACGCTCGGCGGGTGGGTGGGGGTGGGGTGGGGGTGCGG
>JALYIA010000169.1 GCA_030776065.1 Acidobacteriota bacterium | reverse complement strand
GTAGAGCGTGGTTTTGAGATGATCGTGGGGCTGTTGGGAGTGCTGAAGGCGGGCGGGGCGTATGTGCCGTTGGACCCGGCCTATCCGGTGGAGCGGCTGAGGTTCATGTTGGAAGACAGCGCGCCGGCGGCGGTGCTGACGCAGGGCAGCTTGCGGGGGCTGTTGGCGGAGGTGAGCGAAGCTGTGCCGGTGATTGAGCTGGACCCAGCAGAAGAACCGTGGATAGATCATCCGGAGACTAATCCCCAGCCTGGCAGCGTCGGGCTCACTTCCGAGCATCTGGCGTATGTGATCTACACCTCTGGTTCCACCGGCACCCCCAAGGGCGTAATGGTTGAACACTCCAATGTGGGGAGGCTGTTCGCGGCCACGGAGTCATGGATTCAGTTTAGCGGAGACGATGTTTGGACCCTTTTTCATTCCTATGCTTTCGATTTCTCCGTCTGGGAGATATGGGGAGCGTTGTTCTATGGCGGTCGCCTCATCATCGTTTCTAGAGATATAGCACGTTCTCCGGAACGGTTTTACGAATTAGTTTGCAAGAGGAGGGTTACGGTTCTTAATCAAACCCCCAGCGCATTTCGACAACTGATCGATATGCAAAACAAGACCAGAGCATCGCACATCTTGCGGTGCGTTATTTTGGGCGGCGAAGTTCTAGATCTAGTTGCACTCAAACCATGGTATGAGCAAAACCACGGTTTTCAGACTCGGCTTGTCAACATGTACGGCATCACTGAGACCACAGTTCATACGACTTACCAGCCGCTCACGGAAGACGACATAGAGAGGCGAAGTGGAAGCCCGATTGGTCGACGCATTCCGGACCTGCGAATTTACATTTTGGATCCACATCGGCAGCCAGTACCGATAGGAGTGGCGGGCGAGTTGTACATCGGGGGAGCGGGGGTAGCGCGTGGCTACATAAATCGGCCGGGGTTGACGGCAGAGCGGTTTGTGGCGGATCCGTTTGTGGGCGAAGCGGGGGCACGGATGTACCGGACGGGAGACCTGGGGCGATGGCTGGAGGACGGCAATATCGAGTTTCTGGGGCGGACGGATTTTCAGGTAAAGATTCGGGGTTATCGGATCGAGTTGGGGGAGATCGAGGCGGCGATAGCGCAACATCCCGGGGTACGGGAAGTGGTGGTGGTGGCGCGGGAGGACACGGCGGGGGATAAGCGGCTGGCAGCGTATTACACCGCGACAGAAGAGGGCGAAGGGGGTGTGGGAGCCGAACAGTTGCGCAATCATCTATTGGCGAGGCTGCCGGAGTACATGGTGCCGGCGGCGTATGTGCGGTTGGAGAAGCTGCCGCTGACGGCGAACGGGAAGCTGGACCGGAAGGGGTTGCCGGTGCCGGGTGGAGAGGCGTACGCGACGCGGGGCTACGAAGCGCCGCAGACGGAGACCGAAGAGGAACTGGCGAGGATCTGGGGAGAAGTGTTGAAGCTGGAACGGGTAGGACGGCACGATAATTTCTTCGAGTTGGGCGGTCACTCGCTGCTGGTAGTGACAATGATCGAACGCATGCGACGGGCCGGATTGCACGTGGATGTACGAGCTCTGTTTGCCACGCCGACGCTGGCTGCGCTGGCCGCAGCTATTGCTCCGCAAGAAACGGTAGTCGAGGTTCCGGCCAACCGCATACCGTCCGGTTGTGGGGCGATCACGCCAGAGATGCTGCCACTGGTGCGGCTGACAGCGGAGGAAATTGAGAGGATTGTGAGCAGGGTACCGGGCGGGGCGGCCAATGTGCAGGACATCTACCCTCTGGCGCCGTTGCAGGAAGGGATACTGTTCCACCATCTGATGGAGGGAGAAGGCGATCCGTACCTGCTGGGCAGCCTGTATAGCTTCGACAGTCGTGGGCGGCTGGAAAATTACCTGAAGGCGCTGGAGGCAGTAATCGCGCGTCATGACATACTGCGGACGGCGGTAATGTGGGAGGGCCTCACCGAGCCGGTGCAGGTGGTATGGCGAGAGGCAGTTCTGCCTGTGGAAGAGGTGGAACTAGACCGGGGGGCGGGCGATGTTGCGAAGCAGCTGTATGCGCGTTTTAACCCGCGGCGGCACAGGATCGACGTGCACCAAGCTCCGTTGCTGCGGGTTTGCATTGCATATGATTCTGAGCAGAATCGCTGGCTGATGATGCAGTTGCTGCATCATCTGGTGGGCGATCACAGCACGATGGACGTGATACGGGAAGAGATCACGGCGCATCTGCTGGGCGAGGCGGACCGGTTACCGGCGCCGCTGCCGTTCCGCAATCTTGTGGCGCAGGCGCGGCTGGGGGTGAGCCAGCAAGAGCACGAGGCTTATTTCCGGGGGCTGCTAGGGGATGTGGAGGACCCCACGGCGCCGTTTGGGCTGCTGGATATACGGGGCGACGGAACGGAGATCGCAGAAGCCCGTGTGGCAGTGGAGGGAGATGTGGCGCGGAGGCTACGGAAGGAAGCGCGCAAGCTGGGGGTGAGCGCGGCGAGCCTGTATCACGTGGCGTGGGGGCGAGTACTGGCGAAGGTGTCTGGGCGCGAGGATGTGGTGTTCGGGACTGTGCTGTTTGGACGGATGCAGGGGGGGGTGGGATCGGACCGGGCGATGGGGTTGTTCATCAACACGCTACCGGTGCGGATCCGGATTGGGGAAGAGGGAGTGGAGGCGAGTGTACGGCGGACCCATACTCAGTTGGCCGAGTTGCTGATGCATGAACATACTTCGTTGGCGTTGGCGCAAAGGTGTAGCGGGGTGCCGGCTCCCCTGCCGCTGTTCTCGGCGCTGTTGAATTACCGCCATATTTTAATGATTGGGCGGAAAGGCGCGGAAGAGCGGAGGGCATGGGAGGGTATTCGAGGTCTATATGGGGAGGAGCGGACGAATTATCCCTTAACGCTGTCGGTGGACGATCTAGGGGAGGGCTTTGGGCTAACGGTGCAGGTAGACAGATCGATCGAACCGAAGCGAGTATGCGAGTACATGCACACTGCTTTAGAGTCGGTGGTGGAGGCGTTGGAGAGTGAGCCGGGCCGAGCGGTGCGAAGTCTCGAGGTGCTCCCGGAGGAGGAGCGGAAACGGGTTTTATACGAGTGGAACCGGACGGAGGTGGAGTATCCGCGGGACAAGTGCGTACACGAGTTGTTTGAAGAGCAGGTGGGGAAGACGCCAGAGGCGGTGGCAGTGGTG
>JALYIA010000168.1 GCA_030776065.1 Acidobacteriota bacterium | reverse complement strand
ACGCGAAGGCGAGCATGGTGAAGCCGGTGAGCGGCGCGTAGGAGCGGGCCTCGTACGCGTAGTCGAAGCCGCGCGTGGTCATCAAAGCGAGCACGCCCAGGGCTGCGAATCCAGGCAGGAGCCAGCGGCGCAGAATCGTCCAAAGCGCGACGATGGCGAGCAGCATGCCGAGGATGGAGGGCAGGCGGACCGCGAGTGCGGCGTGGCCGAAGAGGCGCGTCGAGAGCAGGACGGCGAGGTGGATGAGCGGCGGGTTGGGGTCCGCGCCGAGCGCGAGTGCGCGCCAGATGCCGGGGGCGCTGCCCTGCTGCGCGATCGAGAGCGTGAGGATCTCATCCACCCACAGGAGCCGTGTGGCGGCCTGGTAGACGGTGATGCCGAGAAAGAGAACAACCAGTGCGGCGAGCACACGGGCGGGATGACGGTTCACGGCCGACCAGAGGCGGGTCCATGCGTCGTCAGGCTGTTCCATCGTCAGGCTGTTCCATAGGGGCCGCTGGGCCGAGGAGGCCGGGGTACGGCGGGGCCGGAAGAAAAAAGACGGCACGGACCGTTCAGTCCGTGCCGGGAGGCCAGTGACGCAACTTGTGAATAAAGCCTTGAGCGGGCGCTTCACCACTCTGGTATCTAGGATACCATTCCGCCGGAGTTTGTGCCCGGGTCCGGGCCGCGGGGCGGCGTTCCCGTGGCGACCGTGCCGAGCTCACGCGCCATCGCGGCGTCGCGTGCGGTGATGCCGCCGGAGTCGTGCGAGACCAGCGAGAGCAGGACGCGGCTATAGCGGATGTCGATGTCGGGGTGGTGGTTTGCCCGTTCGGCGAGCGCGGCCACGCGGTTGACGAAGAGCATGGCCTCGGGAAAGCCGGGCAAGGTCCACTCCCGGACCAGGGCGCCCTCCCGGATGCTCCACTCGGGGAGGTCTTCGAGCAGGCCCTGGAGTTCGGATGGGGAGAGGAGTCGGGAGGCCATACACGGCGATTGTACCCGCTGCGAGGGCCGGTTGGTTGGACCACCGCGCACGAGCAGAGGCGGGGCAGAGGTCGGGGAGGCCGGATGGGGCGCGGTGGGCGAAGGCTGCGCCTGGGCCTACGCCACGTGCACGCTCCTACGCTTCCTGCAGGGTGCGGCCCAGGGCGGCGTCCGCGAGACGCCAGGCGTGGGCGTTGAAGATCGCGGCCGGGGCGTGGTGGACCTCTTCGCGCAGATCCTCCCAGATGTCGTGCGACATGCGGAGGAAGACGTCGACGATGTAGGGGTCGAACTGGACGCCGCTGTAGCGGGCGATCTCGGTGCGCGCCTGGGCGAAGGTGAGGGCGGAGCGGTAGGGGCGGTCGGAGGTCATGGCGTCCAGCGTGTCGGCGATGGCGAAGATGCGTGCGCCGAGGGGGATCTCCTCGCCGCGCAGGCCTCTCGGGTAGCCGCTGCCGTCGAAGGACTCCTGGTGGGCGTAGACGATCTCGGCGGCCTCCTTCAGGAACGGGATCTTGCGGATGATCCGGTAGCCGCGCCAGGGATGCTCGCGCATGACCGCGGTCTCCTCCGCGGTGAGCTTGCCGGGCTTGAGCAGAATGGCGTCGGGGGTGGCGATCTTGCCGATGTCGTGGAGAAAGGCGCCGCGGGAGATGGCGCGGAGTTCGACGGCGGGAAGATTCATCTCGCGGGCAAGCGCCACGGTGTAGGCGGTGACACGTCGGGAGTGGCCTTCGGTGGCTGCATCACGCAGGTCGAGCGCGTCGCCCATGGCTTCGAGGGTGATGTCGTAGCTCTTTTCGAGCTCGTGCATGGTGGCGCGCAGGCGGCTGGTCCGGGCGGAGACGATCTCTTCCAGGTTCTCGCGGTACGCGGCGTTCTGGCGGCGCACACGGCCGTGCTCGAGCGCGCGGCGCACCACGCGCAGCAGCTCCTCGCGCGGAAAGGGTTTGGGCAGGTAGTCGACCGCGCCCTGGCGGAACGCCGTGGTCACGACGTCGATGTCGTGCACGCCCGTGAGCATCACAACGGGCGTCTCCGGATAGTTGGCGGAGATGTCGTCGAGCAGGTCGAGGCCATTGCCGCCGGGCATCCGGACGTCGGTGAGCACAAGCGCGCAGCCGGGATGCTCCTGCAGCCACTGGAGCGCTTCGGCGGGCCCCTCGGCCGTGGCCGTGGAGAAGCCGCTCGCATCGAGCAGCACCTCGAGTGCGGCCCGTATCGATACTTCGTCGTCTACCACCAGGATGGTTGATTGCACGTCAGCACGCGTCCTCTGCGGTGTTATCGGCAGTTCGCGCGGAAGCTTGACGGTGTCGGCGCGGGAGATCCGCCGGCAGGGGGGGAGGGGCGGCTCAGGCGCCGCCTGCCTTCCGCGCCTCTCGTGCCCCCCGGCGGGCCGCCGCCCAGCCCTCCTTGGTGGTCTGGCGGGAGCGGGCCAGCGCAAGCGCCCCTGCGGGCACGGGGTGGGTGATCGAGGAGCCCGCAGCGATATAGGCGCCCTCGCCGATGGTGAGCGGGGCGATCAGCGTCGAGTCCGACCCCACGAACGCGCCGTCGCCCACGCTGGTGACGTGCTTGTGGACGCCGTCGTAGTTGCAGGTGATGACGCCGGCCCCGATGTTCACGCCGGCCCCGATCACCGCGTCCCCCAGGTAGGTGAGGTGGTTCGCCTTGGAGCCGGGGCCGAGCGTGGTCTTCTTGGTCTCGCAGAAGTTGCCGACGTGCGCGTTCTCCCCGATCCGGCTCTCCGGCCGGAGGTGCGCGTAGGGTCCGATGAGCGCACCGGAGGCGACCTCCGCCCGGTCGAGCACACACCCGTTGCGGATGGTCACGCCGTCGGCGAGCGTGGAGTTCTGGATCACGGAGTACGAGCGGATCAGGCAGTCCGAGCCGATGCGCGTGGCGCCGAGCAGCTGGGTGAAGGGCTCGAGGACGGTATCCGGCCCCACCGTCACCTCGGCGTCGATCACGCAGGTCTCCGGGCGAAAGACGGTGACGCCCGCGGCCATCAGCCGGCGCACGGCAGACAGGCGCATGGCGGCGTCCAGGTGCATCATCTCGGCGATGGTGTTGGCGCCGAGGACCTCGTCGACCTCCGGCGCGGGGGTGGCGACGACGCGCGCACCATCCGCCACCAGCAGCCCGGCGACGTCCGTCAGGTAGAACTCGCCGTGGGCGTTGTCGGTGGTCAGCCGGTCGAGCTCTGCGAAGAGCGCCCGGGTCTCGAAGCAGTAGATGCCCGAGTTGATCTCGGGCGTGGCACGCTGGGCCGGGGTGAGGGACTTCTGCTCGACGATGGCGGTGACGTCCGGCCCGGACGCGTCCTTGCGAATCACGCGGCCGTAGCCGGTGGGGTTGGGCGGCACGGCGGTCAGGATCGTCATGGCCGCACGTTCGGCGCGGTGAAAGGCGGCGAGCGCGGCGAGCGTCTCCGGGCGGATCAGCGGCACATCGCCCGAGAGCACAAGCAGGTTGGGCGGGATGGGGCGTCCGCTCGCTTCAAGCTCCGTCTTCAGCACCTGGATGGCGTGCCCTGTGCCGCGCTGCTCCGCCTGCAGGACGAACTGGACGCCGGTGTGCTCCACCGCGGCACGCACGCGGTCGGCCTCGTGGCCGATGATGCAGAAGATGGCGTCCGGTTCGGCGAGGGTGCGGGCGGCGGCGATCACATGCAGCAGAAGAGCTCGTCCGCCGACCTCGTGAAGCACCTTGGGGCGCTTGCTTTTGAGCCGCGTGCCCTTGCCGGCGGCCATGATGGCGACTGCGAATCCCGTTGGTTCCATGGGGGCTAGTCTCTCACGCGGATTGGTGTTGGATGAATGGCGCGGAGGGGGGATACTGTACGGAAGCGAGGTCACCATGGACGCGTTAACTCTGATCCCGGTCAGCGAATATCTTCGCACCAGCTATAGCCCTGACTGCGACTCTGTGGACGGAGAGGTCCAGGAGAGAAATTCAGGAGAGCGCGATCACGCCGATCTTCAGACCCGGTTGGTGAACTTACTGTGTTCGCCGGAGAATGAAGCCTATGTGACTGCCCGGACGGAGTTGCGAGTGCACGTGAGTCCGACGCGGTTTCGCGTACCTGATGTCTGCGTCCTGCGCCACGACGCGCCGCGAGAGCGGGTTGTGGAGCAGCCGCCTGTCTTGTGTATCGAGGTGCTGTCGCCCGAAGACACCATGTCGCGGATGCGGGAGCGCATCCACGATTTCCTGCAGATGGGAGTTCCCGAGGTCTGGGTGGTGGACGCGGAGACGCGCAGCGTGACGGTGTGTGCGGGCGCAACCATGGAGGAGCGCACGGCAGGGGAGTTGCAGGTCCCCGAGACACCGGTCCTGCTCTCCCTGCGGAGCATCTTCGACGTGCTGCCGCCCCGGTAGCTCAAGCCGCGGGTCTACTGGCCGGGGGGCTGAGGCGGCTGCTTGCCCTTTGCGCCGGGTGGCGGCGGGATCGTGATGTCGAGATCCGTCACCGGACCCAGGGTGGAGAGCGCGGGCGTCATCTCGGACTTGTTGCCGACCACCACGATGGCGAGCTTCGAGACGTCGATGTATTTGTTGGCGACGCGCGTAACGTCCGCCGCCGTCACCTTCTCGATGCCCTCCTTGTACTTTTCCAGGAAGTCGGGCGGGTAGCCGTAGAAGGCGAGCGTGACCTGCTCGTTCAGCGTCTTCTGGCGGGAGTCATACCGGAAGATGAAGGAGTTCAGCTCCTGGTCTTTGGCCGCGCGCATCTCCTCGGCGGTCGGGGGAACGCTCTTCAGGCGGCCGATCTCCTCGAGGATGGCCTTGGTTGCGGCCACGGTGCTGGCGCTCTTGGTGGCGGCGGCGGAGTAGAAGCTGCCCGGGTGGTCGTACGCCGCGCCAAAGCTGCCGCCCACGGCGTAGGCGAGTCCGAGCCGTGTGCGGACGGTCTGGAAGACGCGCGAGCCGAAGCCGCCCGAGAAGATCTCGTTCATCACGCTGAGGGCGTAGTAGTCGGGGTTGCGGCGATCCGTGCCGAGGCCCACGATGCGCACGGTGGACTGGTTGACGTCTTCCTTGTCCACGAAGTAGATGCCCGGCTTCGGCCCCGCAAAGGTGAGCTCGAGCGGAGGGATGGACTCTCCCCTGGGCAGCGGCTCGAAGACCTTGCGCAGCCTGGCCTCCATCTGTGTGGAGTCGAAGTCGCCGGAGACGGCCACGATCATGCCGCCGGCCACGACGGTGCGCTTGTGCCAGGCCTTCAGGTCGTCGAGCGTCACGGAGTCGACCGTCGCGTACTCGGCGTGGCGTCCGTAGGGGCTGGTGCGACCGTAGACGAGCGCCGAAGCCTCGCGGGAGGCGATGCCGCCGGGGTCGTCGTTGCGACGGGAGATGCCGGTGTCGATCTGGCGCTTGGCGAGCTGCAGCTTGTCCGCCTTGAACGCGGGATGAAGCAGAAGTTCGACGGCCGAGGTGAAGACGGGGTCGAAGTCTCCCTTCAGGCTGGACCAGTCGAGCGTGGTGGAGGCGACGCCGTTGCCGGTCTCGATGCTGGCTGCCTTGGAGGCGAGCTGGGTATCGAGCACGTCGCCGGAGGTGGAGCTGCTGCCGCTGGTTCGCCACGACTCCGCGTAGAGCGACGTGAGACCGAGCTTGGCCGCAGGTTCGTCCCGCGCGCCGCCGCGAATCAGCACGCTGCCGTTGATGAACGGGAGCTCGTGATCCTCCTGCAGGAAGAGGACCAGGCCGTTCGGCAGAGCGATGCGCCGGGGCTGCACGGGCTTGAAGGCGTGCAGCGGCGGGATGGGGATGCGGGTCCAGGGC
>JALYIA010000167.1 GCA_030776065.1 Acidobacteriota bacterium | reverse complement strand
CCGCCAACTACACAGACTCCGCTGGTGCCGCGCTCAGCTCGAACGCAACCACCTTGCTGCCCAGACGAGGATGCTTCGCGGTAAGCGTCACCCGCCCCGCCTGCTCCTTCGTACGAATCCAGACCGCTCCCGTACCGCCTACCAGCGAGAATGGGTTGTCCCCGATCAGGGTCGCCGGCCCCTCCACAGTAAACACAATCGGGTCGTCGGCGTAGGTGCGAATCGCGCCAAACTGATCCGTAACGCGGAGCACCACACGGGTCGCGTCCGCGCCGTCGGCGACCAGCCGCGTATCGTCCGGAGTCAGAGTAAACATCCGGTCCACCCCGTCTCCCGAGAGCGACTTCGAGATCACCTGCCTGCCTTTGAGGAAGCCGTCGATCCGCAGGTCGCCCCAGGGGAACGACAGGTGCTCCATATCCATCTTCGTTGTCTTCACCACGAACGGCGGGTAGGTGAGATGCGGAAACTGCTCCCGGTCAGGATCGGCCTCGGTGAGCAGGACCCAGGGATTCGGGTTCGAGTCGGCGGACTGCGCGGCAAGCGCCTGCGGCCTCGCGAAGATCTTCAAGTGATCGCAGTTGGAGCAGATGACCGCCTCCGTGAATCCCACGGACTCGTCGCCCCGCGCCCAATGGAACGCCGGCTCGAGCACAATCTCTTCCGCCGGATCGCACTGCGACTTGTAGAAGCCCGCCGCCGCCTTGGGTTCGCGGAAGATGTCCGTCACGCCGTGGTAGCAGATGCGATCGCCCCCCCCGAAGTTGGCGTGCGTGTTGTAGTCGAACGCGCACCAGCCGATGCCGCCGGCGTACTGCGCGTCGGAGGCAAGCTGGTTGTGGATGCGCGCGTGGCGAAGCGTGTGCTCCCGCTGCCGCTCGTCGTCGTCCGTGGTCTTGGTCGGGAAGGTGTGGCCCACAAACTCCGTATTCAGGTACCGCGGATGATTCGGCTTCTTCAACGGAAAGCCGAAGTCGTTCATCGTGAACACATCCTCCAGAAACTCCGACTCCTGGAAGTAGCGGATTCCCCCCGTCTGGCGGGACGGATCGAGCGCGTGGGCCAGCGCGTTGGTGCGCACGTAGAAGCTGTGGTCGTCCCGCGATTCATTGATCCGAATGCCCCACAGAATGATCGACGGGTGGTTCCAGTCGCGGCGGATCATCCGCCCCACATTGTCGATCGCAACCAGCTTCCAGGGCTCGGGCCCGATATGCTGCCAGCCCGGAATCTCCTCCAGAACAAGCAGCCCGACCTCGTCGCATCGATCCAGGAAGTGGCGCGACTGCGGGTAGTGCGACGTCCGTACGATGTTGCAGTGCAACCCATGGCGCAGAATGTCGGCGTCACGGCGCTGCACCCGCGCCGGCATCGCCTGGCCGACGAACGGAAACGTCTGGTGACGATCCAGGCCGCGCAGCTTCACCACCTTCCCGTTCAAGGAGAAGCCGCGATCCGTAAACGAGGCCTCGCGGAACCCGATGCGGCGCGTGTCTTCATCGATCGCCTGAGCGTCGAGCAGCAGCCGCACATGCACCGTGTACAGGTGCGGCGTCTGCAGATCCCACAGCTTGATGCCCGCAAGCTGGGCGAGCCGCAGCGTGTACTTCGCCGGGTCGCTCTTTGTCTCCGTGCTTGCGTACACCGGGCCGCTGGTCGAAGGATCGAGCCCCGCGTCCTGGTCCGCCCCGCCGGAGGGCATCGCCGGCTGCGTGGTGTGAGCGACGACGCGGTCCCCGTCGCGCAGCTCGACCTCGAGCGTCAGCTTTCCCTTGCGCGTCGCGCCACCCGCGATGAAGCAGTCCACCTCGAGCGAAGGGCTCGCGCTCAACACGTCCATCGGACGAGCGAAGATGTTGTCGAGGTAGACCTCCGGCACGATGCGCAGCGAGACCTCTCGATAGATGCCTCCAAACGTCATGTAATCGATCTCGTATCCGAACGGCGGAATATCCACGCGCTCGGTCGAATCAAGCTGCACGGTAAGCACGTTCTCCGCGCCCTTCTTCAGGTGCGGCGTCAGTTCGAAGGAGAACGGCGTGAAGCCTCCCTTGTACTCGCCAAGCGACACTCCGTTGATCCACACCGTCGAAGCCGTCATCGCACCTTCGAAGTCGACGAACACGCGGTTCCCCTCCGCCTCCGCCGGATACGCAAAGCGGCGGCGATACGTGGAGACGAACTCGTACGCCTTGTCGTCGAAGTTGTGCCACGAGAACGTCGCGTTCGTATGCGGAATCGTCACGGTCTCAAACGCGCTGTCGTCGAAGCCGGGGGCCTCCGCTCCCGCAACCTTCGTTGGATGGTACCGCCAGCTCCGATTCATCGGCAGAACCCTGCGCGCGGACCGTCCCCCCGTGGGAGACGCGGGGCGAGCCAATGCGGATGCGTGCGGCAGGGCGGATCCTGCAACAAGGGTGCCGGCGGTCTTCAGAAAATTGCGACGTTGCATGGTTCGTTTGCTCCTGCGATCACACGCTTCGGTTGAGATTAATTGCGCTCTTCCACAATCATCACACCCCACGGCTCCAGGGTGACGGATTGCGAACGGGCCAGGGTGTGGTCCGTCAGAAGATCCAGGCCGGCCGCGCCGCTATACGCAAAGCTCTGCGGCTGACCGGAGTAGTTCAGAAAGTAGTGAAGCGTCTTGCCCATCCCATTCACGCCGCTCTTCTCCCGGATCGCGGCCGGCAGAGAGTCCGACGCAGTTGTGAGTCCAGCCTCCTTCAGCGTATCGGCCACAACCTTCCCCTGTAGCTCGCGTGACAGAAATGTCCCTTCATACGTCAGCGAACCCGTGCCGTAGACGTTGCGCGTGATCGCAGCCCAGCGTCCGAAGAACGGGTGATCGTAGAATGCGAGAGGCTTTGCCTGATCCAGTTGCAGAAACTCCGCCCAGTACATCGCCTCGTTCCCCGCCCCCGCATGGAACGGGTCGCCCTTCAGCCCCAGCGGCTTCTTCAGATTCGAAAACTCCTGGTAGGTGAACCCCGCCGCCTGCCGCAGAGGCCCCGGAGCCCGCACCGCGCGCACCGCGGAGTTCTCATCCGCGAACCCGCTCTTGAAGCACATCAGCACGTGGCCGCCGCCCTTCACATAGTCGGAGATCTTCTGGAGCAGCGCATCGTCCGCGACATACAGCGGCGGAATCACGATCAGCTTGTACCGTGAAAACTCAGGCGACTCCGGGAAGACGAAATCGGTGCCTACACTCAAATCATAGAAAGCCCGGTGCAGCTGATCCACCAGCGTCTTGTAGTCCGCCACCGGCTTGCCCGCCTGCCACTGCGCGGCTGGTGCAAGCGCGAATGGCATGAAATCCAGCGCGTTGGCGGAGTCCACGCTGTACAGGATCGCAACCTCGTTGTGGATCTTCAGATTGACCAGCCGTGGTCCGATCCTCGCCAGCTCATGCGCCGTCCGAGACACCTCCGCATACGCGCGGTTCGGCTCCAGATCGTGCGACAGAACACCCTTCCAGTACGTCTCCTGCCCTGAGGGAATCGATGCCCAGTGCCAGTACTCCACCATATTGGCGCCGCTCGAAAGATGCGTGTACACGTCCAGACGAAGCTGTCCATCGTACGGTGGATACTGGTACGCCGAGGTCCAGTCCGTCGTCTGCGCGTTGGTCTCCGTCACAAGAAAGTTCGTCCCCTTCAACGACCGCGTGTAGTCCCCCTGCTCTGCCTGGGACTGCCCGTCCATGTGGTCCTGCGTGCCGTGGTACGGGTTGTTGGCCGCTACATCCAGCGCCTTCGCCACCGCGAACTCGTTCACGTCGCGCCGCATGGAGCCGCCGAAGTCCTGGGTCACGAACTGCCCCGGGCCGCGGCACTCCCGCACCAGCGCCGCCTGCCACGCCAGGTACTCCGTCACCCGCATCTGCTGCCACCGGGACCACTCGAGCTTGTACCCGGTGCTGATCGTGCCGTCGCGCGGCGGCATGTTCTCCCACCCGTTCACGTCTTCGCCCCAGTAGTTCAGGCCCCACGCCTTGTTCAACGCATCCGTACTCCCGAACTTCTCCTTCAGATGGTCCACAAAGCCGGTGAACACATCCTCGTTCGACGCTCCGTACGACGACGTTTCGTTGTCGATCTGCCACCCG
Source organism: Acidobacteriota bacterium (assembly GCA_030776065.1). GTDB lineage: Bacteria > Acidobacteriota > Terriglobia > Terriglobales > Acidobacteriaceae > Edaphobacter. Next base: position 12,131 of record JALYIA010000167.1, on the reverse strand, counting down.
ATCACGTTCGGATTCTCGCGATAGTGCCGGACCAGGTTGCGGATCAGCCGCTCCGCGTAGAACCGGAACGCGGGGCTCGACGTGTCCATGTTCTGCCGCATGCCGTAGAACACCGGCGCTCCCCCCAGCGGCCGCGCCAGAATCTCCGGGTGGGCATGGATCATCCACGTCGGCACGGAGTAGGTCGGGGTCCCCAGGATCACCTTGATGCCGGCCTTGCCCATCGCATCCACCACGCGATCCATCCAGGCGTATTCGAAGTGTCCATCGCGCGGCTCCCACAGGCTCCACGTGGATTCACCCATCCGGACCACCGTGATGTCGGCCGCCTTCATCAGCGCCACATCCTTGTCCAGCCGCTCGTAGGGCATGTACTCGTTGTAGTACGCGGCCCCGTATAGCACGTTGCTCAGGGAGCCGGGCGAGCTCGCCGGTACGGACTGCGCGGCCGCAGCCCATGCGCCGGCCAGAAGGGGTGCGGCCAACGTAAACGCATACACCTTTCCCTTCATGCAGCAGTCTCCCTTCCCGTGAATATGTAACCAATACAGTTACGTAGACTGCCCGTCCCGTCGTCGTTCGCAGGGACTTCGAGCCGCGCCCATCCTTGGATGGTTCTCTTCCACTCGTCCCTCGCACGATTCGCACCGCGAAGCTCCTCTGGAACAGTAGCCCCGCTTTGTGGGGGGACTGCTTGACAGCCGTCCCTACTAGACGACAAAATCCCTTCAATGTAAAGCGTTACATCGCGCCGCACCATCCATCCGGTCCACGCAGTTCTCTACCCCCGAGCCCACCGCGCCGTCCTCTCGGAAGGGTCAATCAACGTCGCTTCAGGAGAGCAGCTTCAGCACGCCGTCGAGATCCATCTCCGAGTCCGACGTCGTTCCTGCAGGGAGTCCTGGGCCGATCACGACTGCCTGGCGGTGCCCCTCGAACCAGGCAAGGAACCGCACCTGGTCCGCACCGCTCAATCGGCGCAGGTTGAGCCACGTGTAGTACGCCCCCATGTCCGCATCCGTCAGGGAGCCCTCCGGGTCGGGACCAGCCTCCGTGTGCCCGCTCAGCATCTGGTTCATCGTCTGCTGCTGCTGGCGCGGGGCGTAGCGCAGCAGCAGCGTCTCCGGCTCCGCGCGGCGCAGGCACTCCCTCGCGGCCCACTGCACAAACGTCGTCGAAAAGATCTGCGTCCCCGAGCCTTCGGTCAGCAGACTCACCTGGAAGTGATCGAGCACCGCCGTGTCCATCCCCTTCGATCCCAGACCGAGCTCGTCCGGCCGGATCTGGGCAAGCAGCGTGCGCAGCCGCTCCGGACCCATGCTGCCGGAATCGATCGCCTCTTGCGTGCGCCGCAACAGCGCGCGACGTACCTCCCGAAGTCCGTCGTAGGAGACCTCGGTGAGCGGAGAGGCCGCCTGCGACACCCCGCCGTCGATGTACCAGTGCGCAAACATCTCCTGCCCGCGGGAGGCGCTTGCCCGCCGTCGCGCCTCGCCGAGAAGCATCGCAAAACCGTTCTCCGGACGCACCCGGTTCAGATAGATTCCATGCGGACGGAGCTTGCGGAACAGCCGAGCCTCCGCCCCCGCCGCTCCCTGCCCCACCGCAACGATGCCCAGCCGAGGCTGGCCCGCGGGTGCAGCCGGCACCGCGCTCGACATCGCAGCGGCGAACTCCTCCGCCGCCTGCCGGAACGCATCCATCTGGTGCGAGCTCCACAGCCACGCGGTCAACTGCTCGAGCGCCCCCGAAGGATCCGCCGCCCACCGGCTGCGGAGTATCCCGTCGTCGATCCGGAGCGAATCGAAGCCGCGCATCAGCGCCATTCGCTCACCCGGGTCCGCCTTCGCCAGGTAGCCAAGCTGCCCTTCAAGACGACGCCGCTCGGCCGGAAACTTCCAGTCGAACCCCATCAGCTCCCGCAGCAGCACAACCACATACGCGAAGGGCAGGCGCCGCAGAAGCTCCACGTGGTCCGTCGCGCGCGCCCGTCCCTCCGGCGGATATCCAAGCAGGTCGGCGGCCTTCAACTCGGCAGCAAGCACGCTACAACACCTCCCGAAGCGGCGCGCCCTTCGCAAACACCGGCGAGAAGCCGAGGATGCCGCCCAGCGTAGGCACCAGATCCAGCGAGTCCACCGGGCGGTTGACCACCATGTTCTGGCGGATGCCCGGGCCGAGCACCATCATCCACGTGGTGCGCGAAAGAGCGTCCCCCGTCCGATGATGCTGAAACCCGTTCCCTCCCGGGTCGGTGTCGGCGTCTCTGCCGAAGTCCGGCAGAATGAACAGTGTGGTGCGCCCCTTGTACTCGGGGTCGGTCTCGATCGCCCGCCAAAGCTCCGCACACAGCTGATCGGACCTCCGGATTCCGTCCAGGTAGAGCGAATATGCGCCCGAGTGAGCGATGTCGATATCGTGCAGCGTGATCCACAACAGCCGCGGTGCAAGCTGTTGCATCAGCCGCCGCGCAATAAACACCGACAGCTCGTCGGGACTGGCCAGGCTCTTCGCGTGCGCGGTAAAGTCCGCCATCGAAAGCTTCAGGATCTCGGCCGTACGATGAAGCTCCTCCGGATCCCGCGCAATCGAAGAGGCCGTCGGCGACTCGTAGTTGTCGCGCATCAGGTGCTCGTAGTCGATCCGCGAGGCGCCCCCCATCGCAGCCGCCAGCAACTGCTTCGGCAGGATCACCCCCGCACCCAGCGAAGGCCCATAGCCGCGGCGCTCACTGCTGCCCAGCCGATTGAACCCGTTGCTCGGAGCCACCACCCACGCATCCTGCGAAGGACGGTTCAGATCGTGCCGGAAGTACTCGAACACCGTAGGATTCGCCGGCGCGGCAAACGCGAAGTTGTTCAGCGTCTCGTACGCGCCCGTCGCAAGCGAGGCCGTCGCCACATAGTGGCCCAGAATCCCATGGTTCACCACCTGCGTGAAAAACGTAGCCTGCGGAATCAGCTCGTTCAAGATGCGCGGAATATTCTCCTGACCCTCGGGAGCAAACGTCTCCTCGTCCCGCGCCCCCCCGCCAAACGTCACCACAACCACCTTCGACCCCACCGGCCTCTGCATCGCGCGCAGAGGAGAGAACGACGACAACGCAGCCAGCGTCGTCGTCCCTGCAACCGCGCGCAGAAACTCCCGCCGGTCGAACGACAGCTTCGCCGCCGCCTCGCGCAGGCCGGTCCTTCTGCTCCACTCAGCCTTCAGCTGGGCTTCACGATAAATTTCACCACCTCCTGCAGTCGTGTATTCAGGCTGTCCTTCTCCTGCTGGCTGTACCTCTGCTGCAGCACAATCTCACGTTGCGCGTCCTCCCGCCGTCCCATGTGCGAGTAAGCCCGCGACAGCCGGTAATGCGCTTCAGTGTACGCCGGTCGCAGCGCGATGGCGCGCTCGAGCGAGCTCGCACTCTCCTTCCACTGCAGCCTGCCCTGCTCCAAAACCCCCAGCTCGAAGTACGCCTCCGGCAGCTTGGGATCGGCCGCAATCGCCTGCCGCAGAAACAGCTCCGCCTGCTCCGTGTTCTGGTGCTCCGCCGGCCGATGCAGCAGCGCCGCCGCCGCATACGTGGCAGCCTGCGCGTTCTCGGTGTGCTTCCGCGCGAACGCCTCCAGCCCCTCGCACTCCGCGCTCACGCCCTCCTCCACCAGGCTGCAGCTCCTCCCCAGCAGGTCGGCGAACGTCCCGTTGTCCGGCTCCGCGGCCAGCAGCGATGAGAACACGGGAGCCGCCTGCGCATACTTGCCGCTCGCATACAGCCCAATCCCCTCAGCCATCCTGAAGTGCGTGCTCCCCGGATAGCGCGTCTCCCCGTACCGCGCCATCGCGATCGCCTCGTCCCACGTCCAGTGCCGCAACAGCTCCGCCGTCACCGCGAATAGATTCGCATCGCTCGGGTTCATCCGCGCCGCCGCCTGGTAGTCCAGCACAGCCTGCGTATAGTTCCCCAGCCGCTCGTGGATATCCCCCGCCAGGGACTGCACCTGATCCGTCACCGCCGCGGAAGGAATCTTCCCCACCGTCGCCTCCGCCTGCCGTATCCGCCCCGCGCCCAGCTGGGCAATCGCAAGGTTGTACTTGAGCTCCGGATCGTCCGGCCGCAGCGAGTTCGCGAGCGTCAGCGCCTCCATCGCCTTGCCTGGCTCGTTCTGCTGCAGCAGCGCCTGCCCCAGAGCCGCCTCCGTATCGGCGTTCCGCGGATCCACGCGCGCCGCCGCCTGCAGCTCCGCGACCGCTTCACCCGGCCGGTTCAGCTTCAGATACGCCGCCCCCAGGTTCGCCCGCGCGATCGCCTCCTGCGGCCGCAGCCGCCGTGCCCGCTCGAGCAGCGGCAGGGCCTGCGACAGCTCGCCCGCCCCCGCATACAGGCTGCCCAGCGCCTCGCTGATCACGTAGTTCCGCGGGTAGCGTGCCGCAAGCTCGCGCAGTGCAGGCTCCGCCTCCGCATCCTTCCGCTCGTCGTACGCCTGCAGCGCACGTGCGAGCACCTTCGCGTCCGCGCCGGCCACCGGCGGGTCCGCGGCCGCACTCGAACCGTGCTTCGCCTGAGCGGACAACCACGGCGCCACCCACAACGCGGCCACAAGACACACACCCATACGAACCACCTCTCGTACGCGCATGCGGAGACGACTCAACCCGGGGTGTGACCGAACAGGCATGGCAAAAACTCTGGCGGACGCACCCCGAAGAGTGCGTCCGCCCAGTCTAATCCGTTCCAATCTCCCCTGCCTAGTAGGTGTACTTCAAGGCGAACTGGAAGAACCGCGAGTCCGGCGTGTTGCTCTGGAACGTACGGGCTGAGGTGATCTGACCGCCACCCGAGGAGATGTTCGTGGTGTTCGGGTTGCCGTAAGCCGGCGTATTCAGGACATTGAAGATATCTGCCCGGAACTGCAGTGCCTGCTCGCGGAAGGTGTGGAAGTTCTTGAACAGCGACGCGTCCAGCCGCTCATACCCCGGCCCGCGTGTCGAGCCACGGTTGTCCCCGACATACGCATACGCGGCCTGCCCGGAGACAGTGTTCGGAACGTGCGTCTTTCCGTCCGAATAGAACGCCGCCGTATATCCAAGATCGTCCGCCTTCGGATTTGCGAACGCGCAGGGGTTATACCAGTTCTGCACCGTGCGCACCTTGGTCGGGCACTTGACGCCTGGGTTGGACGCGTTTGGCGTAAGGTTGCTCGCGAACGGATCCGCAATCCGGTGGGCGTTCACCGTCGCGCCGCCCGGGCTGGTAAGCCCGTTGGAGCGAACCGAGATAGGCTGCCCGGTCTGCGCGCGGAAGACGAAGCTGCTCGCCCAGCCGCCCACAAGAATGTCGGCCACGCCGTCATGGTTGAGGTAAGCCCGTCCATGCCCGAATGGCAGCTCATAGTTGCCGTTCAACGTGAAGCGCTGCTGAACATCGAACCCCGACGGACCGTAGTCCGCCCCGAGACCGAGAATGTTCAGACTGCGCGTCCCCTCGTCGCCCGAAGAGCCGAGCGGCGTGTCGATGTTATCCAGCGAATGCGAGTACGTGTACGTGGTCAGGAAGCTCAACCCGCGCGCGTACCGCTTCTCCAGCTTGGCCTGCAGCGAGTTGTAGTTGCTCGCGCCGTCGTAGGCGGTAAACGACATGCCGCTGAAGTGCGGGAACGGCTGGAACGGATTCATCTTGTCCCCGCTCGCATCCGTGTACCCGGAGAAGCCATTCGGCGTCAGCACCGTCTGCCCGTTCGGGTTGGGGAAGAACTGCAGGTGCCGCGAGACCGCACCCACATACCCAACCGAAGCCACCAGCGTGTTGCTGATCCCGTACTCCACGGTCAGGTTGTACTGCTCGCTGTACGGCGTCCGGACCTGCCCCTCGCCCCCGCGCAGCGTGGGCTGGCTCGGCGACGTGATGGACTGCGGAAGCCCAACCTCCAGCGTGAATCCGTCCGTCGGGCAGGCCCCGCCCTGCACGCATCCCGTCGGGGCGGAGTAGCTGGAATCGTACTCGAACGGGAAGTTCTCCCCGAAGTTCGGGTAGTACCCCGTGCTCTCCAGGCCGCCGAAGAAGATGCCATACCCGCCGTGAATCACTGCCTTGTCGCTCGCCTTGAACGCAAAGCCCATCCGGGGACCCAGGTTCGTCTTCTGAGGCTCCACCAGGTAGCGGTTCGGCGTGTACGTCAACGTAATGTGATCCTCGCTCAGAAGCTGCAGAAACTTCGCCGGAATCACCACGCTCTGCTTGCTCGACGGAATCCTGTACTGGCCCGAAGCCGTGCCGCCGGAGGTGTAGCCGCTGGTCGGAACGAATGCCGCCTGGTTATCGTGCCGCTCCAGGTATGGCGTCGAGTAGTCGTAGCGCACGCCCATGTTGACCGTCAGCCGCCGGCTCGCCTTCCAGTCGTCCTGCACGTACCCCGACCGGTTGAACCGCACGTCGTCCGACGTGAATACGTTCGAGGTCGCGGCGCTGTTCATGCTGTTGACCAGGAAGTCCGCCACGCCGAAGCCCGTGTTCGAAGTGCCCGGCTGGCTCGTGTAGGTGCCGTTGTAGTTGTACGTGCCGCGCGGCTGCGTCGGCTGCGAGGTGGAGAAGCGAAGCCGCTGGATGTTCACGCCCGCCTTCAGCGTATGGTTGCCAAGCACCTTCGTCACGTTGTCCAGGATCTGGTAGACGTTCTCGTACTCGTTGGTCGCGTAGAACTGGGGCGAACCGAAGGCCGAGATGCCGCTCACGTTGAAGTAGGGCAGACCTCCATTGTTCTGAGCGTACGGAACACCGCCCAGCCCCAGACTCGACGCTGCCGTCGGATTGTTCGCGTTCTCGTGAAGCCCGGCATAGTGGCCATAGTTGTAGCCGAACCGGAACTCGTTGGTCAGCGTCGGCGTGAAGATGTGCGTCTCGCTGCCCGCAAAGTTCTCGCCCAGAAGCACCAGTTGACCCGTGTCCGCAAACCCGCCGCCGTCCAGGATCGGACCCAGCGCAGCCGGGTGCGTCGAAGGCTCGTGATTGTAGCTGTACCGCCCGAAAGCCTGGTCCTTTCCGCTGATGTTCCAGTCCATGCGCGTGTCCCACTGGAACGTGTTGTCGATCGTGTTTGTCTGGGACGTGTAGTTCGCGTACGTCTTGCCCGCCACCCCGATGTTCGGCGCAGGGAACAGACTCAGAAGCTTCAGCGCCACCGGATCCAGCGTCGCGCCGCTTAGATCCAGCCGGTTGTTCGCGATCGGAACCGTGCCCGCATTCGTCGCGCTCGGCTGGTACAGCTGAATCGTATTTCCATTCACCAGCGCAGGATTCAGAAGTTCGCTGAAGTTGCCCGTCCGCATCAGCGCCGTCGGTACCGTCAGCCCGGAGTGCGTCGACCCGAAGATGATGCGGTTCGCCTCCACGTCGCCGAAGAAGAATAGTTTGTCTTTGAAGATAGGCAGACCCAGAGTGGCGCCGAACTGGTTCTGCCGATACTTCGCGATCGGCGAGCTGCCCTGGAAGTACTCGCGAACATCGAACGCATCGTTCCGGAGGTACTCCCACAGCGAGCCGTGCAGGCTGTTGGTCCCGCTCTTGATGCTGGCGTTGATCACTGCCCCGGCCGAGTGGCCGAACTCCGCCGAATACGCGCCCGTCTGCACCTTGAACTCCGCCAGCGCGTCCGGTGGAGGACGCACCACGTAGCTCGCTCCGTTGAAGAAGTCCACCACGTTAACGTTGTTGTCCACCCCGTCCATGATGTAGTTGTTCTGCTCGGCGCGCTGCCCGTTGGCGTTGAAGTCTCCGCCCTTCTGTCCGCGGGCTCCGCTCGCAGGCGCCACACCGGCCGTCAGCTGCGCGATAAAGATCCAGTTCCGCCCGTTCAGCGGCGTGTCGTTGATCGTCTTCGCCTCAAGCACCTGCCCGGTCGAACCCTCTTCCGTCTGCAGCAGCGGAGGAGCCTCCGTCACCGTCACCGTGGTTGTCTCGGAACCCGGCTTCAGCTGCACGTTCACCTCGAGCCGCTGCTGAATCTGAACCCGGATATTCTCCTGCGTCGTCGCCGAGAAGCCCGGCGCAGCCGCCGTCAGCTTGTACATGCCGATCTTGATCGGCGAGAAGACGTACACACCGCTCGAGTCCGTCTGCGCGTGCAGCACAAGACTCGTCTCCGTCGAGGTCAGCGTCACCTGCGCGGACGAGACCACCGCTCCCGTCGCATCCGTCACCGTCCCCGTGATGGCGCCCTGATCCATCTGCGCATACGCGCTGCCCGCAAGCAGCACCACGCAACCACACAGCACCAGCTGCACCGCTGAACGGACACCCGTCCAAACTCTCTTCCGCCACTCTGTCTTCATAAACTTCATCCTCATACCTTCGGGTAATCGATCTCTGCGCCCGGCACGACGCCGCTAGCTTCAGCCGATAATGTAACCGCTTTCAACGAGCACGGTGAACGCTACCGGCCACGGCTGTTGGATGTCAAGCGAAATCATTCCCGTGCCGAATCGAAAACCATTCCAAACGGTAAACGTCAATGCCCCCTTCGTGGTACGCCACAGGTACCCCCCACCGGACGGACCTTCCCCGTCCCCCGTCCCCTCGCCCCCACCAGGCCTGCAGCCGCCCCGCTCGCCCGCATCCGCCCCCGGTCTAAACTTGGAACAGGGCCTCCCCGCCACAGCGCCCCGTCCCTCCATGGATCTCCACGCCAAAATCCGCACCATCCCCGCCCTGCCCGGCTGCTACCTCTACAAAAACGCCGAGGGCGAGGTCATCTACGTCGGCAAGGCCAAAAACCTCCGCGCCCGCGTCCGCTCCTACTTCCTCGACGCCTCCCAGGCAAACGCCAAGACCGGCTCCCTCATGCGCGAGGCCGTCGACGTCGACTACATCACCGTCGCCAACGAGCGCGAAGCACTCGCCCTCGAAAACAACCTCATCAAGCAGCGCAAGCCGCGCTTCAACATCCTGCTGCGCGACGACAAGACATACCCCTACATCAAGCTCACCGCATCCGACCGCTTCCCCAAGGTCTTCGTCACCCGCAAGCTCCGCAAGGACGGCGCCCAGTACTTCGGCCCCTACTTCCCCGGCAACCTCGCCCACCGCCTCGTCGACCTCATTCACCGCTCCTTCCTCATCCCCTCCTGCAAGGTCGACCTCTCCCGCTTCCACCCGCGCCCCTGCCTGCAGTACTACATCAAGCGCTGCCTCGGCCCCTGCGTCGACGGACTCACCACGCCCGAGATCTACAAGCAGACCGTCCGCGATGTCCAGCTCTTCCTCGACGGCAAGCCCTCCGAACTCGAGTCCCGCCTCACCGCCCGCATGGCGGAGGCCGCCGGCAACGAACACTTCGAACTCGCCGCCCGCCTCCGCGACCAGATCGTCACCGTCCACCAGATGCACGACAAGCAGCGCATCGCCACCACCGACAACGAAGACGCCGACGTCTTCGGCTTCCACTACGAACAAGGCATGCTCGCCGTCAACCTCTTCCACATGCGCGCCGGCAAGATCGTCGACCGCCGCGACTTCTTCTGGGAAGACCTCCCCGACCTCCTCGAAGCCACCCTCAACGACGACCCCGACCCCGCCACCGACCCGGGTGCCCCATCCTCACCCGCGGCCTCATCGCCGGTCAGGGTGGGTCTACCAGACACACAACCGGGTGCCACAGAATCGGGTGCCCCATCCTCACCGGCGGCCTCATCGCCGGTTAGGGTGGGTCTACCAGACACACAACCGGCTGCCACCGACCCGGGTGCCCCATCCTTACCGGCGGCCTCATCGCCGGTTAGGGTGGGTCTACCAGACACACAACCGGGTGCCACCGACCCGGGTGCCCCATCCTCACCGGCGGCCTCATCGCCGGTTAGGGTGGGTCTACCAGACCCCTGCGACGAACCCGCCACCGAAGAACTCCTCCCCTGCACCGACCCCGACCCCACCCGCCCGTTCCCCGAGATCCACCAGGACTCCCCCATCACCAACGAACACTCCCCCCTCACCGACCCCATCGCCGCCGCCGACCGGATCGCCTCCACGAACCACGAACCACGGACACCGGACAACCCCTTCTCCCCCCCCGCCTTCTTCTCCTCCCTCCTCAAACAGCTCTACCTCGACCAGCCCTACGTCCCCCGCTCCATCTACGTCCCCGTCGACTTCCCCGACCGCGCGCTCCTCGCCGGCGTCCTCTCCGAACGCACCGGCCGCCGCATCGAAGTCGCCGCCCCGCAGCGCGGCGACAAGCGCTCCCTCGTCGACCTCGTCTGCCAGAACGCCCGCCAGTCCTACGACCAGCGCTTCCGCGTCCTCATCCCCTCGCAAAAGGCCATCGCCGAAGCCCTCCAGGACGCCCTCACCCTCGAAGAGCTCCCTCGCCGCATCGAGTGCTTCGACATCTCCCACATCCAGGGCGCAGAGACCGTCGCCTCCATGGTCGTCTGGGAAGACGGGGCCATGAAGAAGTCCGAGTACCGCAAGTTCCAGGTCAAAACCGTCACCGGCGTCGACGACTTCGCCTCCATGCGCGAGATCGTCTCCCGCCGCTACACCCGCCTCCTCGCCGACAAAAAGCCCTTCCCCAGCTTGATCCTCATCGACGGCGGCCTCGGCCAGCTCCACGCCGCAGCCGACGCCCTCGCCAAACTCGGCATCCAAACGCAACCCCTAGCCTCCATCGCCAAGCGCGAAGAGATCATCTACGTCTACGGCCAGGAGTCCGACCCCGTCGTCCTCGACCGCCGCTCCCCCGTCTTGCACCTGGTGCAAAAGATCCGCGACGAATCCCACCGCTTCGCCGTCACCTACCACCGCAAGCGCCGCGAGATCCGCGACCGCGCCTCCGAGCTCGACGCCATCCCCGGCGTAGGCCCCCGCACCCGCCAGCGCCTCCTCGAACACTTCGGCTCCCTCCGCGCCCTCCGCACCGCCGCCGAAAAGAACCCCGACGCCCTCCACGCCGTCGTCAACCCAGCCACCGCCAGCAAAATCCGCACCCACTTCGCCACCGACCCCGAAGCCCCAGACCGCCTCGTTCAGATTGCATAAGTCAGATCCACTTCATCAAACTCTAAGAAATAAGCTTTTTGTAGGGTGTCATGTTCTCCCTTGAAACACTTGTCACAGAATGGGATTCTCGAACCCGGCAATAAAATGAATGCCCGGCACCCGCAGCTTGATTAAGTCCTTGTCTCCAGTCAGGAATAGGTCGACGCCTGCCGCCGCGGCACACGAGAGATGGATCGCATCCGCCGTCTTCACGCGATGGACGGCCCGCAGATGGCTGAATGTGTCGACAGCGTCAACGCCAAAGGCCAAGTAGGAAAATCCCATCTCATCGATCGTCCGTCGCATCTCCGCTGCAGTTCCCTGCACGGGAGACTTACCCGCGCCGGCCATGACCTCGCCAAGGCCCACACAGCTCATTAGCAACACGTCTGCCCGCTCGTATGAGTGCTTCAGAAGCTCCCGAACGCGTGTAGAGAATGTCGGATGCTCATCCAGAAGGTAAACCAGAAGCATCGCGTCCCAGTAAATGCGGCGCCTTACTTCAGTCTTCATCCGATCGCACCCATCGTATGAAACCCTCGGCACCCCCGTACTCCGCTAGTTCCTTTTTCAGCAGACCTCGCAGCCTTTCGGTCAACCGGTACGCTCGATCTGCAGGAGATTCGACAGTGGATTCCTGCGGCTCCGTTCTGGTCATTAGCTGAGCAGGATCCACCACCCGGTAATGCACGACCACGGTGCGGCTCTGCCGTGACGGTGGCCCGTCCACTGACTCGATCTCCAACCCCGCCTCATTCAACAGCTTCTTGCTCTGCAGAACACTGCAGACGAGAGGGGTACGGCCGCGCGGAAAGGTCTCACTGGCCTCCGCGTCCTTCAGAACATCCCTCGCCCGGACCGAGATGCGTCGTCCGCCAGCCTTCACCGCCGGACCGATATATCGCCGTAGCACGATGTCGCGAATTCGATCGCTTTGTGCAAAACGAGCCATGCCCTCTTCACCCCTGAAGGCAGAATAGCATAGCCTAGCTAGCTAGCTTTTCCACGACGGGCAGCCCGCCTGCCGTCCGCCCCCCAGCAGGGCGTTCAAGATCAGAGAACCTCCCGCCGCATCGCACACACGACGCCCCCCAAACGAGCCCAGCCTCACCGC
>JALYIA010000166.1 GCA_030776065.1 Acidobacteriota bacterium | reverse complement strand
CCTCGGAGCCGGGGGGGAGGGTTCGGCGGTGCTGCCCTGCTGCGGGAGGGGAATCAGGGGGTGGGTTTGAGCGCGAAGGTGACGACCTGGCCTACGGCGGCCGAGGGCCGATTGACGCCGAGCAGCGAGGCTAGAGTGGCGGCGATGTCTACGGGCGCGACGGGCTGGCGGTAGATGCCAGGGGAGAATGCCGCACCGAAGAAGCCGAGCGGAACGTGGCGGTCGTAGGACCAGGGCGAGAAGTGGGTGGTCTGGATGTTGCCGAGCAGCTCCATCTGGTAGGCGATGGGGACTGCCATGACGTACCAGCCGCCGTTGCGCGAGAAGGAGTGTGCGATGAGGCGGCCGAATTCGGTGGCAGGGATTTTGCCGTCGGCGAGATCGACGCGGCCGCGGATGAAGGCGAAGGCTGGTGTGGGGTCCAGGCGGGATTCGGCGAAGGCGCGGGAGGACTCGCGCGTGGCGTTGTTGCTGGGCGGCAGGGCGGGAGGCGCGAGGAGCCGAAGCGCCTCGGGGAGCGCGTCGGCTACGGCCTGCTCCGCTTCGCGCTCTGAGAGCGTGCCGAATGCGGCGGGGTTGAGCTGCAGGTACGGCAGCTCCTGGGTGGGCAGAAGGAAGTGGACGGCGGAGTTGCGCTGCACGCCGGGGCGGCCTGGAGCGGGGTCCGCGGCAGGAGCGAGTCGTTTGAGCAAGATCGTATCGAGCGCCGCCGAGAGGGCGTCCAGGTCGATGCGGGCCGCGTTGATGCCGAGCGCGGCCGCTGTGGCAGGGATGGGGGCGACGCCGTGGTCGGCGGTGAAGGCGATGGTGACGTTCGCGAGGCCGACGGTCGTATCGAGTGCTGTGAAGAATGCGTCGAGCTGGCGGTCGAGGGCAAGGACCATCGCACGCTCGGAGTCGGCGTCGGGCCCGAGCTGGTGCCCGAGGATGTCGTTGGCGGAGAGGGAGACGGTAAGGACGTCGGTGACGGGTCCTGTGCCCAGCTTCTCGTTCTGGATGAGGGCCTGGGCGAAGTCCAGTTCGTAGGAGTTGGCTGCGGGGGTGCGGCCGACGAGGGCGTAGAACTGGGTTGTGGGGCCTTCGAGGCCGGCCTCGCGAATGGCCTGGGCAGGGCGCGCGCCCCTGTTGAAGGCCTTGACCCAGGCGGGGAGTTGCGGCATGTAGAACGTCGACGTGACGAAGCGGCCTGTCGCCTGGTCGATCCAATACGCGGCGTTGGCGGTCTGGCCGGATGGGAGGATCGAGGCGCGGTCTTTGAGGGAGATGCCGAAGAGGCGGGCCCGGCCGCCGGTGGCAAGCCGAACCTCGTCTCCCAGCGTGGTGGCGAGGAGATTGCGGGGGGAGGCTCCGATGCGCGGGTCGGTGGGCTGGGGGGTTCCGGGAGGGCTGGGCGGCAGGTCGTCGAAGGCGCCGACCAGGCGATAGCGCTCGTCTTCCACAGAGGAGATGACGCGGTCGGTGTTTCGGGTGAGGTCCCACCACTCGTTGGAGGCGATGCCATGACCGTCAGAGTAGGCTCCCGTGCCGATGGTGGCGTGGCCGGGGGCGGTCTTGGTGTTGGCGTAGTCGAAGTAGCAGTTGGAGAAGTAGGCTCCGCGCCGAAGGAAGAGGTTGAATCCGTTGGGCGCGGTGAGTGCGTCGCGGTAGCGGTCGAGGTAGTCCCCGCGGAACTGGTCGATGATGAGGAGGAGGACGAGCTTGGGGCGACCCTGGTAGGCCTGGGCTGAGGCAGGGGCGGCGGGCAGACCCAGCGTCAGAAGCAGGCACAGGACGAGCAATTTGCGCATATGTGGGTATCGTAGCTGAGACGATGGAGGCGCAGTATGTCGTTTCGGGTAACTTTCAGCGGAGCTGAGGGAGAGCGTGCGCTGCTCTGGGTGGATGGCGTACGTCTGGTGCATGCGTAGCTGGGTGGATGGCGTAGCTGGGTGATTCAGCTGCGGCCTTCCGCGGAGGCGATCTTCTCTTCGGCCTGCCGCGTGAGTGCATTCGCCGCATCGTACTTGGCGCCGTCGTCGCCAGCTTCGGCCCACATGGTGTGGCTCCTGGTGAGCTCGGCCTGGGCCTCTGCCTTGTCGATCTCCTCGGGGTGCAGCGCAGTCTCCGCAAGGATCGTCACCCGCTCGGGTAGGACCTCGACGAAGCCCCAGGCCACAAAGAAGCGCTGCCCGGCGGAGGAGCCGCCATGCAGCCGGACCTCTCCGGCGCCAAGCTCGGCCAGCAAAGGCGCGGCGCCGTAGAGCGCCTCCATGTAGCCTGACATGGACGGCAGCTCCACCGCCTCTGCCGTGCAGTCCAGCAGAAGACGGTCCGGAGTCACCAGCCTGACCGCCAACAACCCCGCACTGTTCGCACCCTCAGCCATATCACCTGTCCACTTCCTGTTTGTCGTCCGCCCCGCAGATCAGCGGCTGTCCCGTCGCTTGAGCTGCCGATGCGAGGCGTTCGCTGCGATCCTAGGCGGTCGCCTTCATCTTCTCCGCCGCTGCGAGCACATCTTCGATGCCACCCTTCAGGTAGAAGGCCTGCTCGGGGATGGCATCGTGCTTGCCGTCGAGGATCTCCTTGAAGGATCGCACGGTATCGGCGACCTTCACGTACGCGCCGGGGATGCCGGTGAAGATCTCTGCCACGTGGAATGGCTGCGAGAGGAACCGCTGCACCTTGCGCGCGCGAGCCACGGTGGTCTTGTCCTCGTCGGAGAGCTCGTCGATGCCGAGGATCGCGATGATGTCCTGGAGATCCTTGTAGCGCTGCAGAATTCGCTTGACGCCCTGGGCTACGTCGTAATGCTCCTGGCCAACGACGCGCGGGGTAAGGATGCGCGAGGTGGATGCGAGCGGATCGACTGCCGGATAGATGCCGAGCTCGGACAGAGGCCGGGACAGCGAGGTGGTCGCGTCGAGGTGGGCAAAGGTGGTTGCGGGGGCGGGGTCGGTAAAGTCGTCGGCCGGCACATAGACGGCCTGCACGGAGGTGATGGAACCCTTCTTGGTTGAGGTGATGCGCTCCTGCAGCTCGCCCATCTCGGTGGCGAGGTTGGGCTGATAGCCCACGGCAGAAGGCATACGGCCGAGCAGGGTGGATACCTCCGAGCCCGCCTGGGTGAACCGGAAGATGTTGTCGATGAAGAGCAGCGTGTCGGCGCCCTCTTCGTCGCGGAAGTTTTCCGCTACGGTGAGGCCCGTGAGGGCGACGCGGAGACGCGCCCCCGGCGGCTCGGTCATCTGACCATAGACGAGGGTGGCCTTGCTCTTGGGCAGGTCCTGGAGATTGATGACGCCGGATTCCTGGAACTCGTGCCACAGGTCGTTGCCTTCACGCGTCCGCTCCCCGACGCCTGCGAAGACGGAAAAGCCGCCGTGGTTGGTGGCGACGTTGTTGATCAGCTCCTGGATGACGACGGTCTTGCCGACGCCCGCGCCGCCGAACAGCCCGATCTTACCGCCCTTCAGGAAGGGCTGGATGAGATCGATGACCTTGATGCCTGTCTCGAACATCTCCTCGCTGGTGGCCTGCTCATCGAAGGCGGGGGCCTGGCGGTGGATAGGCAGGTGCACCGGGGCGTTGATTGGGCCGAGCTCGTCCACGGGCTCGCCGAGCACGTTCATCACGCGGCCCAAGGTCGCGCGTCCGACCGGCACGCTGATACCCGAGCCGGTATCGATGGCCTTCATGCCGCGAACCATCCCCTCGGTCGCCACCATGGCGATACAGCGCACGCGGCCTTCGCCGAGATGCTGCTGCACCTCTACGACGACATTGAGGGGTTGCGGTACGGTGAAGCCGTCCGAGACGATCCGCAATGCCTGGAAGATGGGGGGCATGACCTTCTCGTCAAACTGGATGTCAACGGCCGGTCCGCTGACTGCGATCACTGTTCCAATGTTCTCTGCCATAGTTTTCTCTTTGTTCCCGTCGTGCTGCGCCTAAAGTGCCGCGGCTCCGCTGACGATCTCGATAATTTCTTTGGTGATTGCGGCCTGGCGGACACGATTCATCGTCAGGCTGAGGCTGTCGATCAGGTCACCCGCGTTCTTGGTGGCCGCGTCCGTTGCGGTCATGCGCGCAGCGTGCTCTGCCGCGACAGACTCGAGCAGCGCATGGAAGATCTGGGTGGCCACGTACCGTGGCATGAGGTGCCGGAACAGGCGCTCGGGCGGCTGGTCGAAGATGTAGTCCACATCGGCTGTGCCGAACTTCTTGGCCTCTTGATCGATCGCCTGGCTTTCCGGCTGGTCGATCGAAATGCCGGAAGATTGAGCGGCGCGCGCAGTGGCTTCTCTCCGCTCCTCGGTCATCTCCTCCGCGGCGGTGATCTCGTGCGAGCCGAGTTTGCGGATGGGCAGCAGCTTTTCGACCACGACCCGCTGCGAGATGACGCTTTTGAACTCGTTGAAGACGATGTACACGGAGTCGATGTCCGCGCGCTCGTACCGCTCGATGATCTCCCGGCTGATCGCCGTGACCTCGTTGAAGTCGATGCGCCCGAGCAGGGTTGGATGCTCAAACGCCACCTCGATGGGTGCGGAGCGATGCCGGATGGTATTGAAGTGCGTGGAGAGATCGTTATCGTAGTGCCTCTCGGTACGCTCGTACACAGCCGCGGGAAAACGCTTCTTGTAGAGGGCGATCGCCTTCTTGCCGATGGGCTCAAGATCGATCGTCTGCTGGAGTCCGCGGCGCTCGTCCACAAAACGCTGTGCGGCCTTGCCGATGTTCGAGTTGAAGCCACCTGCAAATCCCTTGTCACCCGCAACGACCAGCACGAGGACGTTCTTTTCCTCACGCTCGATCAGGAGGGGATGCATGATCTCGCCCGACGCGCTGAACAGGTCCGTGCGGCGCACCAGAGACTCCAGGACATTGGTCAGCATCTGGGCGTACGGCCGCGCCTTCATGGCGCGATCCTGCGCGCGCCGCAGCTTCGCGGCCGAGACCATCTTCATGGCCCGGGTGATCTGCCGCGTGTTCTTGACGCTCCGTATGCGTCGCCGTAAGTCGAGTACGTTTGCCATGATCCTTCGCTTTGTGGCGCTTTGTTCGCGCCCCGCTTTGCGGCTAAGCCGTGACCGTCTGGGCCTTGTCTTTCAAACTCGCAAGAAAGGACGCCTTGTAGTCTTTGATTGCGTCGGTAAGACGCTGCTTGATGTCGTCGTCGAGCGCCTTCTTGGACTCAAGGTCCGCGAGCACCTGCGCTGCGCTGGCCGCAAGGTAGCCGTACAGTCCATCCTCGAAGGCGCGAATGTCCTTTACCTCGACGTCGTCGAGCAGACCGGTGGTGCCGGCAAAGATCGCCGCGACCTGCTGGACCCACGTCAATGGCTGGAACTGCGGCTGCTTCAGCAGCTCGGTGAGGCGCTGTCCACGGTTCAACTGGGCGAGCGTAACTTTGTCCAGATCGGAGCCGAACTGGGAGAAGGCGGCCAGCTCGCGGTACTGGGCGAGGTCGAGCTTCAGCGTGGAGCCTACCTGCTTGGTCGCCTTGATGGCCGCCGCAAACCCGACCCGGCTGACCGAAAGACCGACGTTCACCGCCGGACGTACGCCGGAGTTGAACAAGTCAGTCTCGAGGAAGATCTGGCCGTCCGTGATCGAGATCACGTTGGTAGGGATGTAGGCGGAGACGTCGCCCGCCTGGGTCTCGATGATGGGCAAGGCTGTGAGGCTGCCGCCGCCGAGCTTGTCCGACACTTTGGAGGAGCGCTCAAGAAGACGCGAGTGAAGATAGAACACGTCCCCGGGGTACGCCTCGCGACCTGGAGGACGGCGCAACAGGAGCGAGATCTCGCGGTAGGCTACGGCGTGCTTGGAAAGATCGTCGTAGATCACCAGGGCATGCCTGCCGGAGTCGCGAAAGTACTCGCCCATGGCGGTCGCCGCGAAGGGTGCGAGATACGACATCGGCGAGGGCTCGGACGCGGTCGCAGCCACGACGATGGTGTACGCCATGGCGCCGTACTCTTCGAGCGTCTTGACGAGCTGCGCAACGCTGGAGCGCTTCTGGCCGATGGCGCAGTAGATGCAGATCAGGTTGTTCTTGGCGGAGTTGATGATGGTATCGAGCGCGATGGCGCTCTTGCCGGTCTGGCGATCGCCGATGATGAGCTCGCGCTGACCACGACCGATGGGGATCATCGTATCGATGGCCTTGATGCCGGTCGCCATGGGCTCCCGTACGGACTGGCGGTCGATGACGCCGGGAGCGAGCCGTTCGATGGGCAGCCGATGCGGGGTGTCAATTGGCCCTTTGTCGTCGATCGGTGCGCCCAGTGCATTGACGACGCGGCCGATCAGCGCCTCTCCCACCGGCACGGACATGATGGTTCCCGTGCGCTTGACCTCGTCACCTTCCTTCAGCTCGGTGTAGTCACCGAGCAGCACGGCTCCTACCTCGGACTCATCGAGGTTCATGGCGAGGCCGGCGACACCGTGCGGAAATTCGATCAGTTCGCCAGCCATCACCTTGTCGAGGCCATGCACGCGCGCGATTCCATCGCCGAGCGAGATGATCGTTCCGACCTCGTCCACCTGAATCCGCTGCTCGTAGTTCTCAATCTGCTGGCGGAGCAGCTCTGTAATCTCATCCGCATTGATCTTTGCCATCGTGTCCCTCTACTCCGTAGTCGTGCCTTGTCTTGTCGGGCGTATTCGTGCGAACCGCGTCATGCGTGGATCATTCGCTGCTTCAACTGCTGAAGCTGCGCGCGCAGCGAACCGTCGTAGATCGTGGATCCAATCTGTACCACCGCTCCGCCGAGCAGGCTCGGATCTTCGACGTAGCTGGCCCGGATCATCGCCCCTGCCAGCTTTGACGCCTGGGCCTCGAGATCGAGGCGATCCTGGGGTTCAAGCGGCCGCGCCGTGGTGATTGTTGCCTCAACCGCGCGGTCGTGTTGGTTTGCGAGCTCGCGGTACTCTGCGCGGATCTCGTCGAACTGATGAAGGCGATTGTGCTCCAACACAACAGCAAGAAAGTTCCGGACTTTAGGGTCGACTCCCATGCGGGAGACCAGGGCGTCGAGCACGTTCAGCTTCTGGTTCATCGGCACCGAGGGATTCATGAAGATCTCCCGCAGCGCGGAGCTGCCCGCCAGAGTGTCCGCGAGATCCTGCAACTGCTGCTGCGCCACGGCCGCATCCAGATGAGCGGCCTCGGCCACTTGTGCGAACGCACGTGCGTATCGAAGTGCAACCTCGCCCGTCACTAGTTCTGCCCCTTCTTCGATTCATCGCCGGCGAGTCGCTGCGCGAAGCTCTGGACCAGCAGGCGATCGGTCTCGGCCGAGACGACGATCTTTCGCGCTGCCTGCTCGATCGCCAACTCCGCCGCGTAGCGTTGCAGCTGCTTTTGAGCTTGTGTGGTCGCAGCGGCGATCTCCTGCTCTGCCGCGGCGAGGATCTGCTGCTTGTCGTGTTCGATGGAGGCCTTGATGCGCGCCTCGTCGCCCGCCGCATCCTGCTCCGCCTGGAGACGCAACGCGGCAATCTGGGCGTCCAGCTTGCCGAGGCGCTCCTCAACGCCGCTGAGCCGGGCGCCGGCCTGTTCCGTAGCGGTGCGGGCGTCGACCAGATCCCTCTGAATGGCAGAGTTCCTGGTGCGCAGGGCTCCTGGAACCAGCTTGACGATCGCCCAAAGCAGAAGCACTGCGAGCAGGACGAAGTTCGTCAGTTCGAAGGCGGCGGCGGACTGAGCGGCGTTCATGCCCATCATCCCGCCAAGCTTGACGACCATAGGAGACTGCCGATAGGCCTCGTTCTCATCCTTCTCGGCCTTCTGCTGGTCGTGCTCGGTGTCGGCCTTCTGCTGGTCGGCCTTGGGGGACGACTGGCCCTCAGGGGTGCTCGTCTCGCCCGACGCAATGCTTGCGTTCGCGCGCGCGGAGGACTGGCCTGCAGCCTGCGCCTGCGTTGCAAACGGCGCACCCGAGCTGAGGACCGCCCACAGGCATCCTGCGATCACGCTGCGTTGTACACCAGTCACTGCGCTGCCTCCGGCTGCGATCCAGGCCTCATCATGGTGCGGAGGATCTGATCGCTCAACTCTTCACTGATTCCTTCGATCTGGCGGCGCGCGATGGCCATGGCCTGCTCGATCTCCGCCCGACCCTTCAGGATGCGCTCGCCTGTGGCGCGGCGAGCCTCCTCGATGGCGTGGTCGCGCTCCTGCCGCCACTGCTTCAGCCGGCTCTCGCGCAGAGCAAAGATCTCCGCCTTCGCGCGACGAAGCTTCTCCTCGTAGGCTGCCGTTTCGGACTCTGCGGCGGCGATTGCGGCGCGGGCCTGCTCCATGGCTCCCACGGTTCGCGCCCTGCGCTCTGCAAGCACCTTGGCGAGTGGACGGCGAACCAGAAATCCGTAGGCGATCACCAGAAAAACGAGAAAGAGCATCGTCGGCACAGCGCCGAGCACAAGTTCACCGAGTTGTTCCAATATCTGATTCATTGTGCCTGTGTCGTCTGGTTCGCCTGCGGTGATCCGGGCACCTGGAGCAATCCCGGACACCTGGCCCGGACACCTGGAGTGATCCGGACACTACATCTGGAGTGATCCGGACACAAGGTGCAACCCGCTAAGGAGGGAGCAGACGCGGTTTGCTTCGGGTACATCTAGTTCTAGCAAAGCATTTTGGCGGAAGTCAAACTCGCGGAGACGGTATTCGGACGGAGGAGCCGGTATTCGCTCGGCAACCGGCTCGGTGTGGCGCACCTGGCGGCTCCGGTGTGACGCACCTGCGAAAAGCCATTGACAATCTCGATCGAAGGCCTAAAATCAACGTACATCCAAGACCCTATGTCCTGGGTCGAACAGGTCGCGTGGTCAGGGACACCACCTCCGCTCCCCTCCAGGCGACCTGTGGCATTTAAGAACTCTCCTCCGGCATTTAAGAACTCCCCTCCGGTATTTAAGAACTCTCCTCCTTAGCCCGAAACCTGCGCAGACGTCCGAGCAGGGCTGCAGGCGCTCGCACCTTTAGATGCACAAGATTCCCCTGATAGCTCTTCTCGAGCACCACGGCGCCTCCTTCGAGCATGGCGAGCGCCTCCCCATCGGACTGCGGAATGCGAAGACGCATCTCTTCCAGCGGATCTTTGATCAGCTCCCGGTCGATGGCGGCGAGCAGCCGGTCCAGACCTGTTCCTCGAAGGCCCGACACGGCGACCACCTGCGTTTCACCGCGGCGTGTGACCGCCTCCAGGTCCGATCTCTCCTGTTCGCCGAGCAGATCTGCCTTATTGAGCACCTCGATGACCGGTTTGCCCTTGACGTCGAGCTCCGCCAGGACGCGTTCCACCTGCTCCTTCTGCTCGGCGGACGTTGGGCTCGAGGCATCTCTCACATGCAGCAGCACCTCCGCACGCTCCACTTCTTCGAGCGTCGCGCGGAAGCTGGTCACGAGGGTATGGGGCAGGTTGCGGATGAACCCGACGGTATCGGACAGCAGAATCTTGCGACGGCTGGGCAGCAGCATCTGCTTGAGCTTCGGATCGAGCGTGGCGAACATCCGGGAGGATTCGAGCACACCCGCCTGCGTCAATGCGTTGAACAGCGTACTCTTTCCCGCGTTGGTGTAGCCGACGAGCGCGACCACGGGGACCGGTACCGCCTCGCGCCTTTGCCGCTGCTGACGGCGGTTCCGCCGTACGGCTTCAAGCTGCTCCTTGACGTGGTCGATGCGTTGATTGATCCGCCGGCGGTCGGTCTCCAGTTGCGTCTCGCCGGGCCCCCTGGTGCCGATTCCGCCGCCCAGCTGGCTCATCGACTTGCCTCGCCCGGCGAGGCGCGGAAGCTGGTACTGCAGCTGGGCGAGTTCAACCTGCAACTGCCCTTCGCGCGTCCGTGCGTGGCGGGCAAAGATGTCGAGGATGAGCTGAGTGCGGTCGATGACCCGGCACGGAAGGCGGGCATCCAGATTCCGGAGCTGCGAGGGGGTCAGGTCATGGTCGAAGAGCACCAGGTCGGCATCGGTCGAGCCGACGACACCTTCGATCTCGTCCAACTTACCCGCGCCGACCAGGGTAGCGGCATCCGGCCGCAATCGCCGCTGCAGGATTGTGGCGGCAATCTCCGCCCCCGCGCTGATGGCAAGTTCCTGGAACTCGGCCAGTGAGGCCTCAAAGTCGGGATTCGGCGCGGGCCCCTCGGCGTCCGGCGGCTGGTCGCGAGCGTTGGCGGAAGCTGCGGAACCGACGAGGGCGGCAGCTGCTTTTGCCTGCTTTGCGGCGGCTGTCAGAGCGCGGCGCTGATGGCTGAACTCCACTGCGACGAGTACGGCCCGCTCCCTACGCGGTAAAACACGCGACGAAGGGCGCGCTTCGTGCCGTGACTGAGCCAGCCCTTCGGCCTTCGTGTGCGCGTGCTCCGACTCGTTGGCTGAGGACATTGCCCGTTTAGACGCCGGTTACACCGGCAGCCTCGCCCGAGGAGGCGGGGTTTGACGGCACGGCTACCGGGCCGGGGCTGCCCGAAGGCCGCGTCTCCGGCCTGCCCTCGTTGCGGCTGGCCTCAGCGTGCGGTCCTACCCGGCCGCTCACCACGGTCGAGATGGCGTGCTTGAAGATCAGCTGCTCCTGCGCATTGTTTTCGAGCAGAACCGAGTATTTATCAAAGGACCGGATTTTGCCGGTTAGCTTCACGCCGCTCACAAGGTAAATCGTAATCGGGCTCTTGTCCTTGCGGACGGTGTTGAGGAACGTGTCTTGAATGTTCTGTGCCGGCTTTGAATCCATGATGCCGATCTCCTTCAGCGTGGCTCTGTTTCCATGCAGATAAACCTGCCCGTTCCGGGTTCGCGGGCAGCTCAGATGACGAACGTGCAGATCACAATCCGGACCGAAAGTGAGCGTACAGCGCAAGAGCCTCTTTAACTCTAGCGCATCGGCGGCTTACGTGCAGAAAGTTTCACACTGGGGCCCATCTTTGATTGGACGGAGACGAGACGCAAAAGTCGCAACCGCCTCCGTTCTACAATGATGGAGTGAGTTTGCCCCCGCGGCATCGCGTCCCGATGCTCGATTTTTCCCGGCAGTTTGCCCCCATACGCAGTGAGGTGCTGGCGGCGATCGCAGAGGTTTGCGACTCGCAGAACTTTATCCTCGGGCCGGCGGTCGCCCGCTTTGAGGCTCTGGCGGCTGGGGTGTGCGGTTCTCGCTTTGCTTTGGGCTGCGCCAGCGGAACCGACGCGCTCTGGCTCGCGCTGGCCGCGGGTGGCCTGGGCGACAGCGCGTGTGCGCGACGCTCCACGAGGACGCCCGCGGTGGTCACCTCTCCGTTCAGCTTCTTCGCTACGGCGAGCGCCATCCTGCGTGCGGGGTGCCGTCCCGTATTCGCCGACATCGATCCGCTGACGTTCAACCTCTCGCCGGACCGTGTGCGGGAGACACTCCGCCGCCATGACGCGCAGATCGAGGCCGTCCTCCCGGTCCACCTGTACGGCCAATGCGCCGATATGGACGGGTTTGCGGACCTGCGAAGCGCCACCCCGGAGCTGCTGCTGGTCGAGGATGCGGCCCAGGCCTTCGGGGCGACCTGGACCTCTCCCGGGACGGCGGCGCGGCCGGCGGGCTCGCTGGGCGACGTCGCCGCGTTTAGCTTCTACCCCACAAAAAACCTTGCCGCGGCTGGGGACGCGGGACTCCTGACCACCTCGGACGCAGCGATTGCGGAGCGTGCCCACTCTCTACGGGCCCACGGCATGACGCGGCGGTACTTCCATGACGAAGTGGGCTGGAACTCGCGCATGGATTCGATCCAGGCGGCCGTCCTGGAGGTAAAGCTCCGGTACCTCGCGGCCTGGAACGAGCGCCGACGCGAGCTCGCCGCCCGCTACGACCTGCTGTTCCGCAGGGCGGGGCTGGCAGCCTCCGGTGCAAGTCGATCGACCAGCGAGGGCCTGGTGTTGCCGTGGGTGGACCCCCGGGCCGGGCACGTCTTTCATCAGTACGTGGTGCGGGCGGCGCGGCGCGACGCTCTTCGAGAACACCTGACCGGCCGCGGGGTGGGCAGCGAGATCTACTACCCTTTGCCGCTTCACCTGCAGGCCGCCCTGTCGGACCTGGGGTACAGCCACGGCGACTTCCCTGAGTCGGAACGCGCGGCAGCCGAGGTGCTCGCCCTTCCCATCTATCCAGAGCTGCGCCATGACGAACAGGAGACCGTCGTGGAGGCGATTCGCGAGTTCTACGCCTGAGTCGGGACGCGCAGCGGGCTGCTACCGCCGCTTCTTCCCTTTCTCCTTCTTCAGCTCGGGAACCGGGTGCGCCTCCTCCTGCCTGGGCGCCCCCGGCGCCTCCAGCCGCCGCACAACGTTGCCTTCCAGACGATAGGTCTT
Organism: Acidobacteriota bacterium; assembly: GCA_030776065.1. Taxonomy (GTDB): domain Bacteria; phylum Acidobacteriota; class Terriglobia; order Terriglobales; family Acidobacteriaceae; genus Edaphobacter. The sequence continues at coordinate 49,598 of JALYIA010000166.1, read as the reverse complement.
CTCGATGAGCCGTCCAGGCTTGACTTCGCCGGTGACCGGGTCGGGCGCCGGGGGAGGTGCATCCGCCGCCAGAACCTTATAGGTGAACGTCGGCTGAGGGGTCTGAGCGAGCGGCGACTTGCCGTAGGGATCCCTGGCCGTCTTCATCGTGACGGGCAGGTAGCCTTCCACGTTTTTCTCGCGGAAGGCGGTCTCGTACCGGTGCATCTTCACATTCCAGGTGAACACCCGCACCTGGTCGAAGTCGTAGGGGAGTCCCGCGGTATAGGGACTCAGCACCGTCACGTACTCCGGCACATCCTTCTGCTCTCCTTCCAGACCATCGTCGTGCACTGTCTGGAGCAGGTACGCGCCGACAAATCGCTGGCCTTCGGCGTAGCGGGTCAACGAATCCGGCGCGTCGACATCGAGCATCCTCGACAGCAGCCAGCCAGCCCTGCCCTTGGAGTCCCGCACGAGCCACCAGTCCTCCATGGGCACAGGGGTCGCCGAAGCCCCCGCCTTTGCCGCCTGCCCGCCGGGTGGAGGAGCTTTGGGGAGAGTCGCGCGACGAAGCATCTGCAGTTTTTCGCCCTCGGCCAGACGGTAAAATCGCTCCGTGTCCCGTCCCGGCTTCAGGTGGAGGTTGACTTCGTCGCGAACCACCGCTGAAGCGGCCACCGGATCGTCCTTGTGCGCATCGCGGAGGCCGGCAAACTGGTCAAAGACCTCCTGGGTTGCGACGGCCTTCTCCTCGATCCAGCCAATCTCTCCCTTTTCGCTCTTCACCCGGTAGAAGCGGCGTCCATGCTCGAGCACGTGGAGGCGCTGTCCATTTTCGACCGTAGCGGTGCGGTTGGACACCGCGGCGACACGATCGCGCAGAAAAGTCTGCTTGGCGGTGACGTACACATCGTCCATCGCCGGCTTCGGGTGAAAGCGCGAACATCCTTCGCCTGCTGCCAACAGCGATGCCCCTAGAACGACTCCCGTCCAACCGGCCCACCTGCTCCTGACATACCCCAACCCTGATTCCTCCCGGACGCACAGTTCCTGTGCCGCTTCGGCCTTCGACCAACCCATAGGGAAAGCATACAGATGCGGAACCGCGAAGGATTGGAACCAGGGGTGCAGGCCCCGGGGGCGGGTGGTTCCCACCCCGGAACCATGCCCTGCCGGCGGTGCCGCATTACAGTCTTGCGCGAAGTGCACCGATGCGCATACAGTTTCGTACGGAAACAAACTCAATACAGGAAACGCTTGTAGCCTAACGCATTCGACTGCGGTGTGTTCCAAGGATTGACGCGTCGCAATGCAGGATTGGACAAGGAGACCCGTACACATGGCCAGGAATAGAAGTGAACTCCTCGATCCAAGCACCGCGATCGAGCAGAGCCAGGGGATTGCAGCGGGACGCGCGCTGAATCGCAGGAGCTTTGTGGCTGCGCTTGGAATGGCGGGCGCCGCGGCAGGCGCCTCCCTGATGGCCGGATGCTCGAATGAGACGTCTTCCGTGCCGGCTACGACGATCGGCTCACCGGACGTACTCAACTTTGCCCTCAACCTCGAGTACCTGGAGGCCACGTTCTACTCCTTCGTCACGACGGGCGGGGATCTGCCGGCTACGGTGACCAGAGGCAGCGGAGCGGTGACGGGCGCTCCTTCGGCGATCACCTTCACGGGGGCGAATGCTGCGCAGATCACGGATATGCTGAACGAGATCTACTTCGATGAGCTGAGTCACGTGAAGGACCTGCTGTCTCTGGTGGGCTCGAGCGCGATTGCGCGCCCTGCGCTGAACCTCGCCGCACTCGGTCCGATTACGGCCACTAACGCCTTGTCGGTTGCTCGGCTGTTTGAGGATGTCGGCGCTACGGCGTATGCCGGCGCCGCTGCCCTGCTCCAGGGCGCGAATCTCAGCATCGCGGCACAGATTCTGGCCGTCGAAGGATTCCACGCGGGAGCGTTGCGCCTGACCGCGATCCAGAACCCCACGATCGCGGCGTACATTGCTGCGGATTCGGTCGATGTGACTACGGCCGACCCGGGATCGGCGGCGTTGGCAGCGGCCGGACCCACGGCAAGCGGCGCCTTCTTCGCCACGGCCGGTACCGCAAACGCCACATCCGCCGTACCCGCCGGGTTGGCGTATACCCGCAGCACGTCGCAGGTGCTCTCGATTGTGTATGGCAACAATGCAGCCGGCACATCGTCGGGAGGCTTCTTCCCAAATGGGGTCAACGGAGCCATTCGCACCGTCTAGAGCCGCGGCTCGCGCGCGCCGCCCCCACACCATCCAGCAGGAAAGCACAAGGAGCCAACCATGGCGAGCAACACAGAAGAAGTCCTCGATCCCGCGGCCACTATCGAGAAGCTCGAAGAAGGGGCGTCTCGGCGCGCCGTAAATCGCAGAAACTTCCTGACTGCGCTGGGAGTCGCCGGCGCGGCGACCGGCGCAGTGCTGGTCGGAGGCCAGGTCTCGCGCCCGCGCAGCGTCGGCGCCACGGGTTTCTCGCAGACGGACGTGTTGAACTTCGCACTCAACCTCGAGTACCTCGAAGCCACCTTTTACTCGTACATCACACAGGGAACGGACCTCCCGGCTTCGGTCACGGCCGGCAGCGGCGCAGTCACCAACGCCCCCTCCGCACCGTTGACCTTTACAGGACCGAACGCGGCCCGGATTACCGATCTGCTGAACGAGATCTACTTCGACGAGCTGAACCACGTGCTCGCCCTGCGGAACCTGCTCGGTTCGAGCGCGGTGGCGCGTCCCGCGTTGAACCTCGGCGCGTACCAGGCAATCACCGCAAACAACGCCTTGTCGCTCGCCCGCCTGCTCGAGGACGTCGGGGTGACCGCCTATGCGGGGGCCGCTTCGCAGTTGTCGGGCAGCAATCTCACCTACGCGGCGCAGATTCTTGCCGTGGAAGGCTTCCACTCCGGAGCGCTCCGCCTGTTGAGCATTCAGAACCAGGGCATTGCGCCGTACTATCCGGACCTGGCGGTAACACGCTTTACGGGAACGACGACGGCAGGCAGCTCGACAATCACCGGCGCATACATCACGGCAACCGCACCGACGATAGGGCAGGCCGTCTCAGGGCCGGGGACTGGCCCAGGCGCAGTGATTACGGGGATCACCTACGGGTACCCGATCCCGGGTGCCGTGGTGAGCGTCGGGTCCAACCAGGTCACAGGAATCACCAGCGCTCTGGGGCTTTCCAAGGGAGCCTACGTCGTCGGTACGGGAATACCGGATGGAACGACGATATCGGTCGCTCCCACCGGCACAACGGCGCCGTTTACGCTCACGCTGTCGAACGCGGTGATCGCCGCGAGCGGCACGATTCCCCCTACCTTGACCAACCAGCCGATCACCGGAACGCTTACCAAGGGCAGCGCTGTGGTCACGGCTGTGACGAACGGAGCAGGAGTCGCTGCCGGCCAGGTAATCACCGGAGCAAACATCCCGGCGGGCACGACCATTACCGCGGTTACGGGGTCCACTCTTACCATGTCCGCCGCGGCGAGCGCGGCGGCTACGGCCCAGTTGCTCGTTGTGGGGACCACATCCATCGCTACGTCGGCGAAGGCAACAGCTTCGATTGCGAACCAGCAACTGGTCTCGGGAAGCGACCCGGTGGATGTCCAACCGGCGGACCCCGGCACGGCGGCGGCCTCGGCCCTGGGGCCGGGCGTCAACAGCGCGGGCGAGCCCTACGGCTTCTTCGCGACCAGCGGCACAGCGAACGCCAGCGAGGTAAACCCGGTCGGGGTGGCCTTTGCGCGCACCACGTCACAGGTCCTCTCGATCTTGTACGGGACCGGGGGGATCGCACCCAACCCGGGGGCAAGTTTAGGCGGGTTCTTCCCCACCGGGTTCGCGGGCGCGATCAAGACCACGTAGGGTGATGCCGCCGGGCGGCACGGCTGGGGAGGGACGCTCCAACGGCGGGCCACCCAACGGCGGGCGGCCCAAACGCCGGGCTCAGTGGGTGGCGGCAATGGCTGCCGGGCCCGTGGGATCCGTTCCCGTGGCCACTGTAGTGGTCAAGTCCAGCTTCCCTGTGACGCTCGAGTCGAAGGTGTACAGCGTCAGATCCGGAGAGCCTCCGCTGGCTGCGGCCAGCAGATACTTCCCGCTGCGCTCCACCGCCAGCGCGGAGACGGACGATCCGGAGGTGTACGGGGATCCGCTCAAGGCGGTGAGAACCCCGCCCGAGCCTACGCTGTAGCCGGAGATTGTGCTGTCGCCGCGATTCGCCAGGTATATGTCCGTGCCAGCTTTGTTCATCACGATCGAATACGGTTGGGTGCCGGCTGAGAAGGGCGATCCGCTGACGGAGTTCAAGGCGCCTGTACCCGACGCAATCGTATACACGGCCATTCCGCCGTTTGTTCCACTCCGTGCGACGTACAGGTATGCGCTCGAAGCGTCGACCGCCAGGGCGTTGTCGCTGCTCGTGGTGGTAGGAGTCGACAGCTGCTGGGAGGCAGCCACCGCGCCGCTCGTCTGGTTGAGCGTGAACACAAGATCGCCTCCCGTCCCCAGAGCAACAAATACGAATGCACCGTTTGGAGCGACTTTGACATCGCGCGGCACCACGACCCCGCTTGTGACGGAGAACGTCGCGCCGGTTACCTGGGTTAGCACGCCCGTCGTCGAGTTGATCTGGAATTCATCGAGAGACACGCCATTCCCATCCAGCGCAAACAGCCACTGACCGTCCGGCGAGATATCCATCGCTACGACGTTGGCCACAGCTACCGCGGAGCCGCTGTTGAGTGCGGTAAGGGCGCCCGCCGATCCGATGGAGTAGGCAGTGATCCGGCTGTTCCCGCCGACAAACAGGATCGTATTGGCGGGATTGATGGCCAGGCTGCTGGGCTGGAAGGCCAAGGAATACGGCGAGTTGGAGGTAGCGGAAAGGGCGCCCGAACCGACGGAGAAGCCGCTCACCGTGTTCGTGGTTGCGTTCGCCACATACACGAAGTCCGTCGATCCGCTGGAACTGCTCCCCGTAGAGACAAAGAAACCGGCGCAGCCAGCGATGGCTGGAAGCAGGGCCAGGGCCAATGCACGAAGGTTCGGGCGCGATACGTCGCTCATCCAGCTCATCCACTCACCTGATGCGAGTCCTCTCGCACGGCGCCCGTTCTCCGGGCACGTCTCTGCTGCGTTTTGGCCATGCGGATTGGACGCGCACGCAGGCAATCCGTCGCCTGGCGCCACCGGGACGGGGAGAGCGTGCCGTCCATGTCCACCGAATTCGTCGCCCACACCGCACCTCCAACCACACACCAGCCTTCGCCAACGTCTGCACGCGACCACTCTACCGGCGATTGTCGGTGGCCGGTTCCGGGTGGATCAGCAGCCGGTCCACCTCGGGCGCGACCAGCTTGAACGCGCCTTCAAGCAGCGTGATGATCGCGTGGACCCGAACCATCGGCAGGTCGTCGGTCAGAGTGCAGTGGCAGGTCACCTGCAGCTGCCCCGCGCCTCCGGGGTCATAGGCGCGGCGGGTTATGAACACGTCGTGGATGTCCAGGATCTCAGGGAAGCTGCGCGCCACCTCGCGGAGCCTGTCCTCCAGTTGGCTGTCCCGCTCCGGGGAGGAGGGTCGCTCGATGGTGGAACCTTCGCTCTCGATATGCGTGACTACCGATGAGATCTCCGGCACCTCGCGTCGCATCTCCGCCTCAAGTTCCGTCACCAGCTCGTGGGCCTGCCGTAGAGGCATGGACTCGGGCACCTCCAGGTGCTGCTCGATGTGCAGGCCGCCATGCGACAGCTCGCCTTCGGTCGCTCTCAGCCCCTCCGGCGCATCGCCGCCTCCGGGGTCGAACTGCTGCACGCTGATCTCATGAATGGCAAGGTTGCGACGTGCCGCAACAGCGCGCACGCGGTCATGCACGCTCTCCGTCACGGTCGCGTACGGAACGGAATGGACCACCACGTCGGCTCCGGGCCAGTGGCGACGCACGGCATCGGTCGCAGCTGTGGTCAGTTGTTCGGACCGCTGAAATGTGAGGTTCCGAGGCAGCCCAAGCGTGAGATCGGCAAACGTGTTCGCGCCGGATCGCCGGGTCCGCAGGCGGTCGACCGAGAGCACACCCGGGATGGCGGCCAGCTCGCTCTCCAGCAGCGCGCGTGCCTTCCGGCGGTCTTCCCCGGCCTGCTGGGATGGTGCGGCGTCGAGCAGCGTGTCGATCGTCGTGCGGGTGAGATGCCAGCTCACGCTGACAATCACGCCGGAGACGACGAGCGCCGCCACGGGATCGCCGTACTCCAGCCACGCGATGTGGAAGCGCTCCCCGGCAAACGCGGCCGCCAGGCCCACCAGCACCGCGCCCGAGGACCACATATCGGTTGCGAAGTGGACGGCATCGGCCGCCAGCGCCTCCGACCGGTGCGCCCGCGCTACGCGAGCCAGGGAGCGCGAACGGGCGTAATCCACCACAATCGAGAGCAGAAGGACGGCAAACGGCCATGCGGAGAACCGCAACGCCAGATGGCTGTGGAACAGGATCCGGCGGATAGACTGGGTGACCAGCCACACGCATGACGCCAACATGATGACGACTTCGAGGAAGGCAGAGAGCGACTCGATCTTGCCGTGGCCGTAGTTGTGCTCCTCGTCCGCAGGACGATCCGAGGCATACACCGAGAACAGAGTAATCGCGGACGCGATCAGGTCCACGCCTGAATGGGCGGCTTCGCTCAGCATGCCCAGGGAGCCCGTCAGCAGTCCAGCCGCCAGCTTCAGCAGGGTGACTCCCACGGCCGCACTCACGGAGAAGACTGCGGCCGAGCGCTTCTCCCGTGCCGGTCTATCCGCACTCGCGCCGGAAGGCCCGGGCGGCTTGTCGTCAATGGCAGCGAGACTCATCCCGACGATGCTACCGCTTCCGCCGCTCCAGCGCACAGCCACAGGGTTGCTCGCGAGTGGTTGCAGGTCGCGTTCGCGGGCGACGAAGGGTTCCGCTTACAGCCTGGTTGCACGGTACAGGCCCGCCGTGCCGAACGTGTAGGAGCTCCACCGTGCGTGGGCAAAGCCAGCCTCTGCGAGCAGCTGCTTCATCCGCGGCGGACGGGGAAACCGCACAACGGAATCCGGCAGGTAGGCATAGGCGCGGGGCTCGCGGGAGACCAGGCCTCCGAGGACCGGCAGCACACGCTGGAAGTAGAGGGAATAGAGCGCGCCTATCGCACCCTCCGGCTGATTGCACTCGAGGATGCCGAGCTGCCCGCCCGGGCGCAGGACGCGGTGCAGCTCGCGAAGGCCCGCCGCATAGTCGGCGAGGTTTCGGAATCCGAATGCGGCGGTCACCAGGTCCACGGAAGAGTCGGCCAGCGGCAGGTGGAGACCATCGGCCTCGACCGGCACAATCCGGCGTCCGGCGAACTTCCGCGCGCCGAGCGCGAGCATGCAGTGCGAGAAATCCGCCGCCAGAATGGGTGCCGGAGATGCGCCGGAGCCCTGTGCTCGTCGGGGGCGATAGCGGTCGAGCGCCAGCGTCATATCCCCCGTCCCGCAGCAGAGATCGAGCACAACGGCATCCGGCCGGCGGAGCACGGCGCGGAGCGTCCAGGCGGCTCGCGCCCACCAGTACCGGTCGATGCCGAACGAGAGCAGGTGGTTCGCGCGGTCATACGTCGGCGCAATGGTGTCGAACATCTGCCGGATGCTGGTCGCGGCTGCGTGGGGGTCCACGATGCCAGCCGGCCTGGCTCCCGCTGCAGCCTCGATCTTCGGGTGCGTCTGCATGTCGTCTCCCGGCGATCAGCTCCGGCTGCGCACTTCCGCGAGCATCGCCTCCGCCGCGACGGTCAGCTCAGCGTCGCTCACGTCGTACACGATCTCGGTCGAGCCTATGCCCGTGGCAAGCACGAACGCCCTGCGTCCGCTCTTCCTCTTCTTGTCCACCGAGGTCAGCTCCACAAGCGCCTCAGCGCGTGCGCGGAAGGCGGGCAACGAGCCATACCGCCGAATCAGCGTGACCATGCGCTCGAACTCCGGGCGCGAGATCCGCCTGCGTTCGAGCGACAGGTGCAGCGCGGCGATCATTCCCCAGGCGACGGCCTCCCCATGCAGCAGCGTCCTGTACCGGGTCGCCGCTTCGATGGCGTGTCCGAGCGTGTGGCCGAAGTTCAGGATCATCCGGAGCCCGGACTCCTTTTCGTCTGCGGCGACGACCTCCGCCTTGACCCTTACGGAGGCGGAGACGACGCGGCTCAGGGCATCTGCATCACCGCCCAGAATCGCCTCCGCATTCGTCTCCAGGTAGCGGAACAACCGTGGATCGCGAATTATGCCGGCTTTGATCGCCTCCTGCAGGCCGGACCGAAGCTCCGCGCGAGGCAGTGTCCCCAACAGGGCGACGTCCGAGTAGACTGCCACCGGATGGTGGAACGCGCCGACCAGGTTCTTGCCGGCCGCCAGATTGACGCCGGTCTTGCCGCCGAGGGAGGAGTCCACCTGGGCGAGCAGTGTCGACGGGATCCCCACATAGCGGATGCCGCGCATATAGATCGCGGCGAGAAAGCCCGTCACATCGCCGATCACACCGCCTCCAAAGGCGAGCAGCACGGAGTCCCGGTCCGCCCCGCTGCGCACGAGCTCTGTGGCCAGACGCTCGACCGAGGCCATCCGCTTGTGGGATTCACCGGGGGGAAGAAACAACACGCCGGGGCGCTCTTCCGCCGGGAACGACGCGAGAAGACGCTCGCCCCACAGCGCCCAGATCTCGGGGGACGTCACCACAAAGCAGCGCGGGCGCGCGCCTTGCGTCACGCGGCGCAGACGTCCATAAAGCCCGGACAGAAGGTCTCGGCCGATCACAACGGTATAGGCTGCAGCGGGAGTACGGACGGGAATGGAAGGCATGGAAGCTCACACCATCGTATCGCAGCCGCTCCGTCCAACACCCGCGCAGGCACGGCTCTGTCATCGGCGTCTGGCGGCCGTACTCCCGTGTTCGCCCGTGATTGCCATGCGCTGAAACGTGCGGCCGCATCGCCGCGCCTGCAATGCTGCGCGCGCGTCTAAAATACGCGTAGGGACACACACCGATGAAGCGCATCCGATACACGAAGTTCACCGGCGACCTCGCATCCTCCTTCGGGCTCGAGGACCTGATGCAGGCGCTCTCCGACTTCCTGCTCGACTCCGGGTTCCACGATCCCTTCTCCCGCTTCCAGGAGTTCGATGGAGAGCAGTCCATGGAGAACCTTCGCGAGGCCATTCGCCAGGCGCTTCAATCCGGCGATCTCTTCGACGAAGAGTCTCAGGAGAAATTCGAAGCGCTCTCCGAAGATCAGGTTGAAGAGCTCATCGACCAGATCGTCCAGAAGATGCAGGAGCAGAACTTCATCAACGCGGACCAGCCCGCAGAGCCCAAAGGACAGGGCGGCCAGGGTAACGGCGAAGCGCGATTCGAGGTGACCGACAAAGGCATGGACTTCCTCGGATACAAGGCCCTGCGCGAGCTGCTCGGACCGCTCGGCCGCTCCAACTTTGGCCGGCACGATACGCGCCACGAGGCTTCGGGCGTCGAGGTAAACGGCAGCTCCAAGATGTACGAGTTCGGCGACACCCTGAACCTCGACGTGAACGCGACCTTTAGCTCGGTCTTTGCGCGCGAGGGCATCGGCACCGCAGTCGAAGGCGAGGAGCACGCCCCGCTGAACATCGAGTACTCGGACCTCCACGTGCACCAGTCTGACTACCAGTCGTCATGCGCGACCGTGGTGCTGCTCGACTGCTCGCACTCCATGATCCTGTACGGCGAAGACAGGTTTACCCCCGCAAAGCGTGTCGCCATGGCGCTCGCGCACCTGATCCGAACGCAATTTCCCGGCGACACCCTCAACCTCGTCCTCTTTCACGACACCGCGGAAGAGATCCCCGTCTCCCAGCTGTCACGCGTGAAGGTGGGTCCACACTACACCAACACACGCGAAGGCCTGCGGCTGGCGCAACGCATCCTCGCGCGCCAGAACAAGGACATGAAGCAGATCGTCATGATCACGGACGGCAAACCCTCCGCGCTCACTCTGCCGGACGGCCGAATCTACAAGAACGCCTTCGGGCTGGACCCGCTGGTGATCGCGGAGACGCTTGAAGAGGTCAGCCGATGCAAGCGGTCCAACATCATGATCAACACGTTCATGCTGGCGTCCGACTTCTCCCTGATGCAGTTCGTCCAGAAGGTGAGCGCCATGTGCCGCGGCAAGGCATACTTCACCACCCCGGAGACCCTCGGCAACTACCTGTTGATGGACTTCATGTCACGCCGGATGAAGACGGTCCACTGAGCGCGTTCCGCCGGCGCCGCTCTCCGCACCCACGCAGGCCCGGAAGTAGTCGAGCGATCTCTCAAGGCCCTCCCGCAGTGCAACCTTCGGTTCCCAGCCCAGAAGCGTCTTCGCCTTGGTGATATCCGGGCGGCGGCGGGAGGGATCGTCCTGCGGCAGCGGCTTGTGCACGATCCCAGACCTCGAGCGCGTCACCGCAAGCACCTCCTGCGCGCACTCCAGCATCGTGAATTCAACCGGGTTGCCGATGTTGACCGGCGTGTGCTCGTCGGACTCCGACAGCCGCACAATGCCTTCGATCAGATCCGAGCAGAAGCAGAAGCTGCGCGTCTGCAGCCCATCCCCGTAGATCGTCAGCGGTTCGCCGCGCAGCGCCTGCATCATGAAGTTTGAGATCACCCGGCCATCGTTGGCCTGCAGGCGCGGGCCATAGGTGTTGAAGATCCGCACCATGTGCGTGTTCACCCCGTAGTAGCGGTGGTAGGCGGTCACCGCGGCCTCGGAGAACCGCTTCGCCTCGTCATACACCGAGCGCGGCCCGATCGGGTTCACCCTGCCCCAGTAGGTCTCCACCTGGGGATGCACCTCCGGGTCGCCGTAGCACTCCGAGGTGGACGCATGCAGATACTCCGCACCGTACCTGCGGGCGATGTCCAGTGTGTTGATCGTCCCGGCCGAGCCCACCAGCAACGTCTCCACCCCCAGCCGGGCGTAGTCCACGGGGCTTGCCGGGGAGGCGAAGTTGAACACATACTCGACCGGCCCAGGATCAAACGGGCGGCAGATGTCCTGCTCCAGGAACTCGAAGCGGGGTTCATGCTTCAGGTGGCCGAGGTTCGCCATGGTGCCCGTGCACAGGTTGTCGACGCCCACCACGGCGTATCCCTTCGCAAGCAGATAGTCCGTCAGGTGGGATCCCAGAAAGCCGGCGGCTCCGGTCACAAGCAATCTCTTGGTGTGGGCTGCGCTCATCGTCTCAATCTTATCGGTTGCCGGCCGAGGGTCGGATGGGCACGAATGCATGCTCGGCCCCGGGCCTGCGTGGTCTAGACCGTGAGTGGTGCACCCACGGCTTCGCGCGTGGGATAGACCGTAGGTCTGCCGACGCTCAGATAGGTAAACCCGTGATCGAGCATGCTCTGCGGCTCGTAGAGGTTGCGCCCGTCGACGACGATGGGATACCGCATCACGGTGTTGAGCCGTTTGAGGTCCAGCCGAGCGAACTCCGACCAATCCGTAAGGATCAGCAGCGCATCCGCGTCCGCTGCTGCGGTGTACGCATCGTCCACATACGTCAACTGGGCCCCGGGCGGGAGCTCCTGCTGGGCTCTCTTCATCGCCGCAGGATCGTATGCCCGTATCGAGCAGCCCTCGGCGAGCAGCAACTCCACCATGTCGATCGCGGGAGACTCGCGGATATCGTCCGTATCTCCCTTGAACGCCAGGCCAAGCACCGCGAGCTTTTTGCCGCGAAGAGTCCACAGAGCGGACCGCACTTTTGCCAGGTACCGCTTCTTCTGCTGCACGTTGATCTTCTCCACCTCGGTCAGCAGCGAGAAGTCGATTCCGAGGTGGTCCGCAACCGAGCGAAACGCAGCCACGTCCTTGGGGAAGCACGAGCCGCCGTAGCCGATGCCGGGGCGAAGGAATCGCGGCCCGATGCGGCTGTCCAGTCCGATCCCGCGCGCCACCTGCTCGATGTTCGCGTCGGTCGCCTCGCAGAGATTCGAGACCGCGTTGATAAACGATATCTTCATCGCCAGGAAGGCGTTCGACGCGTGTTTGATGATCTCAGCGGACTTGGTGGACGTGTTCAGCAGGGGAGGCGGCTGCGCCGTAGAGCAGCAACCCGGGATCCCGTCCTCCCTGGCGTAGTACGCCCCTGTGGTGAGCGGAGCATAGATGGCCGAAAGCAAGCCCGCCGCCCGCTCCGAATCCGCGCCGACCACAATGCGGTCCGGGTGCAGGAAGTCCACGACAGCCGTACCTTCGCGCAGAAACTCGGGGTTCGAGACCACGTCGAACAGGTGCCGCGCCACGCCGTTGCGCTCCATCGACCGGCGAATCCACTCGTTGGTGTACACCGGCACGGTGGACTTCTCGACGATCACCTTATAGCTGGTGAGCGAACGGGCGATCTCGCAGGCGACGGCTTCCACATAGGAGAGATCGGCGTCGCCGGTCTCCGATTGCGGCGTTCCCACCGCAATGAAGATCGCATCGCTCTCGCGGGTCGCCTCCGCGAGGTCCGTGGTGAAGCGGATCCTGCTGCTGCGGTAGCGATCCAGCAACTCCGGCAGGTGGCTCTCGTGAATCAGCGCATCTCCGGACCGAAGCGCGGCGACCTTTCGCTCGTCATTGTCCACGCAGACGACGGTGTGTCCAATCTCCGCGAAACATACCGCAGCAACCAGGCCGACATACCCGGAGCCGATAACCGCAATTTGAATAGGTTGGCTCATATTGTGGTGAATGAAGAACAAATCCTTTACTGGACAGATAGATGCAGTCTATTGGATTTCGGTGCCGGGCGGAAACCACACCTTTGTGCCACGAGCTCGGGCGTGACCCGACTCTTTCCGGCGCCTCCCCGCTCCTGTAGAGTGAAAGGAATGGGACCCCAGGAGACGCAGAGTTCCACCCCACCGGCTTCATCCCCCCTGCGTCACATCGCACCACGGGAAGAGTCGGGCGATACCTCGTTGTCCGAGGCGTTCGGGACCCTGCGCAAACGCAAGTGGGTGCTGATTGCAGCCGTGGTCCTGGGTGGTTCCTACGGAGCGTACAAGGCCTTCACCCAGCCCAAGATCTTCGACGCGACCAGCACCATCCAGGTGCACAGCGGGGCCGCCGCCGAGTACAAACTGAACGCCGCCGCAGACTACTCCGACGACTCCCAGACCCGGATGAACACCGAGCTCGCCATCCTCAAAAGCGACACCCTGCTCTACACCGTCGCGAAGGAGATGAACCTCGCCAACAATCCGGACTTCACCGGCGCCCCGCCGGGCCCGCCCACCCATACCTCGCTCGACGACCCCAACGTCCGTGCCGGCGTGATCGGCAACCTCCGCGGCAGCCTGCACGTCGCGCTGGTTCCCCGCACCGAGCTGATGACCATCTCCTACACCAGCCTGAGCGCAAAGCTGGCTGCGGATATCGTCAACAAGGTCGTCTACGACTACATCCAGCGCAGCTATGTGACTCCCGTACAGTCCACCAACCGGGTCGCGGAGTGGCTGTCGCTGCAGCTCAACGAGCTCAAGACCAAGGTCGAGCAGTCCCAGGCCCAGATGATGGAGCTCGAGCGCAAGCTCGGTGTGCTGGGCTATGACAACACCCGCAATCAGCTCAGCGCTTCACTCGAAGATCTGCTGAACGCCGAGGGCACCGCGAAGATTGCACGCATCAACGCCGAATCCCGCTACAACATGGTCACCGGCATGGACGTGCACACGATCGAAGGGTCGATCGAGACCACTCCCGGCACGGCGCCGGGGGAGCTCAACTCCCTGCGCTCGCAGATCGCCGTCCTCCGCGCCACCGAGCAGCAGATGACCAAAGGCGGACCCGAAGGCGGGCTGGGCCCGAACAACCCGCGCGTCAAGGCGATCCAGGCGGAGATCGACGAGCTGACACGGCAGCTCACCGCGGAGCAGAACCGTCTCATCCTGCAGGCGAAGGAGGCGTTTCTCGCCGCCAAAGCCGCCGAATCGAGCACCGAGCATGAGCTCGAGGTGAAGAAGAAGCAGGCCTACGACCAGGGCGAAGACCTCGTGCGGTACAACATCCTCCGCCGGGAGTTCGACCAGAACCGCACCCTGTATGACGGCCTGGAGCAGCGCCTGCTCACTGCCCGGCTCCAGGCCGGCCTCGACGCCGCAGAGGTCGACGTCATCGACCAGGCGCTGCCCCCGGTCTCGCCTACGCTTCAGCCGAACTCCTCCATCATCCTCACCAACGTGATCTTCTTCCTGCTGGGCGGAATCGTCATCGCCTTCCTGATCGAGAGCCTGGATACCAGCCTCAACAACGTGGCCGAGATTGAAGCCGTCATGCAGCTGCCGTCCCTTGCCGTGGTCCCGCGGTCCCGCCGCTCGACCATCGAGCAGGCGCCCGGGCTCTCCGTGGCACAGCGCAACATGAACGTACTCAACCAGCCGAAGTCGCAGTTCGCGGAGGCTATCCGCTCGCTTCGGACCTCGCTTCTTCTGGCCACCGCCGGCCGTCCGCCCAAGTTCATCCTGTTCACCAGCGCCACGCCCTCCGAAGGCAAGACGACTACCGCGACCAACCTGGCCTGCGTGCTGGCGCAGGGCGACTCCCGCGTGCTGCTGATCGACGCCGACCTCCGCAGACCCAACGTCCACCACCGCTTCGGACTCGTCGGCAGGACCGGCCTGACCAGCGTTCTCTCCGGCGCGCTGCCTTTCGAACAGGTCGTTCAGCAGGTGCCCGAGGTCCCCAACCTCGACGTGCTGCCGAGCGGTCCCGTGCCTCCCTTCCCCACCGAGATGCTCAGCTCCGACGCCATGCGCGCCCTGCTCGATTACCTCGGCGGCATCTACACCCACATCATCATCGATTCCCCGCCGATCCTTTCGGTGACCGACGGCGTGATCCTCTCGCGCTTCGCGGACACGGTCGTCCTCGTCATACGGCACGGCAAATCGAACAAGCACATCATTCAGCGAGCGCGCGACCTCCTGCTCCGCTCCGGCGCACGGATGGGAGGCATGGTCCTCAACGCGGTCGATCTCAACTCGCCGGACTACTACGGGTACTACGGCTATTCTGGCTACTCCTATGGAAGCGCCGATGCCGACACCTGGACCACCACCCAGCCGCCCGCGCCCGACGGCGAATCCAGAAAAGGAGGGAGGGACCTATGATCTCGACCAGGTTTCTTCGTCCTGCCGCCACAGGTCTGGCAACGATACTGCTCGGCTGCCTGCTGGCGAGCGGCACAGCGGTTCCGGCACAGGTTCCAGGCGGCGCCGTCACGGGGGTGACGCCCGGCGTAACCTCCGGAATCCAGAGTCAGGCCCCGGCCGGTACGGCTGCGTCCACCAACTCCGCCGCTCCGGGTCCCGGCATCTCCGTGCTCTACCCGGGTGAAGACTTTCAGCTTGGGCCGGGAGACCTGATCAACATCCGGCTGTTCGGCGGCGCGGACTACACCGCCATCGTCCGTGTGGACAGCACCGGCAACGTGGAGCTGCCCTACATCGGCAGCGTTCCGCTCAGCGGCCTCAGCATCCATGCCGCCCAGCAGCTTATCGCAAGCCGCCTGCGCACCGGCGGGTTCTACCTCGATCCGGAGATCATCATTCAGGTCATCGAGTCGCTCAACAGCTCCGTCACGGTGGCAGGAGAGCTCCGCGGCAGCATTCCCATCACGGGGGCGCGGCGCCTGATCGATGTGCTCTCTGCGGCCGGCGGTCTGCCCGCATCGGCCAGCCACACCGTCCGGATCGTGCGGCCCGGCAATCCGCCCCGCACCATCACCGTCAACCTTGGAGCGGACCTGACGAACAGCGAGGCGGCGGAGATGCTCGTCTATCCCCGCGACATCATCCAGATCTCCCGCTCGGGGGTGATCTTCGTGCTGGGCGCGTTCAAGGCGCAGGGCTCGCTTCCGCTCGATCAATCCATGCCGCTGACGCTGATCCAGGTTGCCGCACTCAGCGGCGGCGTCGGATACGAAGGCAGGTATGAGGATCTTCGCCTGATTCGCACCTTCGGTTCGGAGCGGCGCGTCGTCAAAGTGGATATCAAGAAGGTGCTGAACGGCCACGCGCCAGACCCCGTGCTCCAGGCCAACGACATCGTATATCTGCCTACGAATCAGATGAAGGCCGCGGCCAAGAGCCTGGGCGTGGGCGGTATCATCGGGCTCGTCAGTCTCGTCATCTCGCTGCGCGGGTTGTAGCGCGGATGCGGCCGCCGGTGCAACGCAGATCCGACAGGAAGGGAGAAGCAGTCTGACAGCCCAAACGCATGCCTCCGCGAGCCGCCGGCCTGTCCGTCTCGCTTACCTGGTCAGCCATCCCATCCAGTACCAGGCTCCCCTACTGCGGCGAATCGCCCAGGAGCACGATATCGACCTGACCGTACTGTTCGGATCGGACCACTCGGTGCGCGGGTACAAAGACGAGGGCTTCGGCGTGGGCGTGAAGTGGGACGTGCCGCTGCTCGAAGGCTATCGGCACGTCTTCCTGCCAAAGCTGCGGGACAACGACACCGTCTCCCCGATGAGCCCGCTCAGCCGCGGCATCGTGCGGCAACTCCGGGGCTACGCCGGAGAGCCACCGATCGACGTGCTCTGGGTGCATGGGTACGCCTCCGTCAACAGCCTGCACGGGATGCTCGCCGCCAAGGCCCTGGGAATTCCCGTCCTGCTGCGGGCGGAGTCCTGGCTGGGGGATCGCCGCCGCGGTCCGCTCAAGCGTGCGCTCAAGCACCTGCTGTTCGCGGACCTGAAGGGCCTTGTCTCCGCCGTGCTCCCGATCGGCAGCCTGAACGCCACATATTGGAGGCACTACTTCGGCAGCGACATCCCGCAGTTCGCGATGCCGTATGCGGTGGACAATCACTACTTCGCGGAACGCGCGCGCCTGGCTGCCGCCCGACGCGCCGAGCTCCAGGCCGAGCTCTCGCTCGATCCCCGGCGCCCGGTCATCCTGTTCGCCTCCAAGCTGCAGGCACGCAAGCACTGCGACCACCTCATCGCGGCCTACGCGCGGCTCGCACCCTCCCCGGGAGACGAACCCCACCAGTACCTGCTGATTGTTGGGGATGGCGACCAGAGGCAGGCCCTCGAACGCCAGGCCGCTGCCACCGGGGTAGGCGGAATCCGCTTCTGCGGCTTCCGGAACCAATCCGAGCTGCCCCGCTTCTTCGACCTCGCCTCCGTCTTCGTGCTGCCCTCGCGGCACGAACCCTGGGGCCTGATCGTCAACGAGGTGATGAACGCCCGCCGGCCGGTCATCGTCACGGACGACGTGGGCTGCGCACCGGACCTGGTGCGCCAAGGGGAAAACGGCGCGATCTTCCCCGCCGGAGACATCGAGGCGCTCACCGCCAGCCTTCGCTCTATCCTGGAGGTATCCGGCCGCGCCGAGGCCATGGGCCAGAGGGCGTCCGAGCGGATCGCATCCTGGAGCTTCGAGGAGGACGTCCGCGGTCTCCGGCGAGCCCTTGCGGCGGTGGCTCCCGGGTTTGCGGCCTGATACACGACTTCGCTTTACGAACCCGTGCGCGAGAGGCGCCCACCGCCGCCATGGCTAAACAACCGCAGTACAACGCCGCCGATCACATCTCGCCCAAAACCGCCGCCGACCCGTACCAACGGCCTGCGTTCTCGGTCGCGGACCGCCGCCGGCGGCTGGTATGGAACCTCTGCCGGGCGGTCCTCTACCGGTGGTCGCCACGTCCGCTGCACGCCTGGCGCGCCGCCCTGCTGCGGCTGTTCGGCGCAAAGCTCGGCCCGGGATGCCACTTCTACCCGGCATCCCGGATCTGGGCTCCCTGGAACCTGGAATGCGAGGACGCCGTCGCCGTGGCCGACCGCGCCGAGATCTACAACCCTGTGCTCGTGCGGCTTGGGTCGCACGCCATCGTCTCGCAGGACGCGTACATCTGCGGAGCGACACACGACTACGACGATCCCGGCTTTCCTCTGCTCGCCTACGAGATGAGTCTGGGCCGCTACTGCTGGGTCTGCGCGCGGGCGTCGGTCGCGCCGGGCGTTTCGGTGGGGGAAGGAGCCGTGCTCGGGCTGGGGTCGGTCGCGACCCGCAATCTGGAGCCCTGGACTATCTATGCTGGAGTGCCCGCAAGCCGGATCAAGCCGCGCCGCCGCACCACCGGCGAGGCGTCTGGCCGCGGGGCGCCGGACCCGCCGCTTCCTGCGCCGGACGCTTCTACCCCGGACTAACCGCGCAGCTTGGCCAGCAGGTCTGTCGGATGAACGGGCTTGGCCAGGATCTCGAATTCATGGCCCTGGGTCCGCGCCTTTTCCAGCAGATCCGCCGTAGCGGCCTGGCCGGAGAACAGCAGGATCTTGCACTTGGGCAGCTTGGCCCGGGTCGCGATGGCGGCCTCGATGCCCGTCATCCCGGTCATGATCACATCGGAGATCAGCATGTCGGGCTGAAAGGTGTCCAGTGCCTCCAGAGCCTTCTCCCCGCTGTACACGGCGCGCGCCTCAAAGCCGGCTTGATTGAGGATGATGGCCAGGGTATTGGCGATCACCTGTTCGTCGTCGGCGACGAGTACCCTGGGCTTGGACGGTGTTGCGGTTGCTGCATCAGACATGCGAAGTATCCCCGAGATTTCCTTCAGTAAAGTTGCAGTGGGCGTTCGCTGCGGTACTCCGTATTCGTTTCTGGATACCATGATACCCTCCCGCGACTGCTGCGATGAAGAAGTCGGTGAGGATTATTCCTGCTTTCTCGTTTGCCGCCAATCATCTGCGGGTGCAGCCCAGGGCTCTGCGGCCGCAGAGCGCGCCGGCAGAACGGCGCCGCGACCGCCGCGCGGCCTCGCTCCGGGCAGGCAGTATCCTAGAGGACGAGGTACGCACAGATGCCGACCCGCACCCTCCGTCCCGGTGGAGTTCAGCCCGTTCTTGTCACCCTTCTGGCGTTTGCTTCGGCCGGATGCCACACGAAGGCTGCGGCCTCGCCCGAGAACTTCATCCGCGGGCTGAACACCCACTTCGCCGATCACCCGGATTGCCTGCTGGTCCGGGCGCCGCGCTTCCCGTACGAGACCAGCGACCCGGCGGAGACAAAGCAGATGAACGCGCTGGTCGGCGTCAAGCTGCTCGCGGTTACCCAGGAGCCCAGCATCCACGTGAGCCGGTACACGCCGACCGAGACCGGAGCCCGGTATGCGCCGCGCTTCTGCTTCGGGCACCGCGTCGTGACGGCGGTCGACAGCTTCACGCCGCCGGCCCAGGCCAACGGCTTCACCGAGACGACGGTTCACTACCGCTACACCATGCAGGAGGTCCCGGTGTGGGCCAAGTCGGCGGAGGTTCGCGCCGCATTTCCCGCCCTCGAGAGCGCGCTGGCCGGAGAATCGACCGGCACGGCGACGCTGGCAGGGACGATGGTTGGCTGGCAGGTACCGGATTAGGGATCAGGGAGCAGGGATTAGGGATCAGGGAGCAGGGAGCAGGGAGCAGGGAGCAGGGATTAGGGATTAGAAAGGCGGCGGCGTGCGGCGGGTTAGGCGGCGGCGGCCTGGATCTTGTGGCTCAGCAGGTCCATCAGCGCACGCTCCTCTTCGCGGAGAGCGGAGGTGTCCTCCGCGGCCTCCTTCACTGCGCGGCGCAGCGCGCTGGGGATTCCGCCGGTGAGGTAACGCTCGAGCACAACCGGATGCACATAGCACTTGCGGCACACCGCGGGGGTGTTGCCGAGCTGCGCGGCGACGCGCTTGATCGCCTGCACGATGTTGCGCTTCGCCTCGGTCTCCGACGTGTATGCCGCGAACTCCTGCAGGACGATCGACGCCATGACGGAGCCCGCCCAGGTACGGAAGTCCTTCGCGGTGAAGGGTTGATCCGTGATGCCGCGGAGGTACTCGTTCACGTCGGAGGCGTCGACCGAGTGCGGGCTGCCTTCGGCGTCCAGGTACTGGAAGAGCTCGTAGCCGGGCATGTCGTAGCAGCGTTTGACGATCTTGGCGAGCCTGCGATCGTTGACGTCGATGTTGTGTTTGACGCCGCTCTTGCCCTCGAAGCAGAACCGCACCGTGGCGCCTGAGACCGTGACGTGGCGGTTGCGCATGGTGGTCAGGCCGTAGGAGTGGTTGGTGCGGGCGTACTCCTCGTTGCCGACGCGGATGAAGGTAGTCTCGAGCAGCCGGACGATGGTAGCGAGCACCTTTTCGCGGGGCAGCCCGGGCAGGGCGAGGTCGTGCTCCACGCGCTGGCGAATGCGTGGCAGCGCCTCGCCGAACAGGATCATGCGCTCGTACTTGGCCTCGTCCCGGACCTCGCGCCAGCGGGGATGGTAGCGGCTCTGCTTGCGGCCCTTGGCGTCGCGGCCCGTGGCCTGCAGGTGACCGTTGGGGTTGTTGCAGATCCACACGTTGGTCCAGGCGGGCGGAATCGCCAGCGAACGGATGCGGGAGAGCACCTCGGGGTCCTGCAGCACGGAGCCGTCCACACCGATGTACCGGAAGCCCTTGCCATACCGCCGGCGGCGGATGCCGGGACGCGTGTCGTACACGTAGCGAAGCCCGGCTGCCTTGGCGGACCCGAGGGGGTCGGTGACGATTTCAGCTTCGGGGAACGGAATCGGTCTTCTGGCGCGCAGGAATGCCATACCGAAGTGAGATGCCGAAGCGGCGTCTTCGCGCAGCCTGTGTGGAAGGCGCGGGGTTTGGCTGGACTACGCGTCCCGGAACATCTGCTTGATGCCGCGCAAGGCCTGACGGGTGCGCTCCTCGTTTTCGATCAGCGAGAAGCGGACGTGGCCGTCGCCGTGCTCCCCGAAGCCGATGCCCGGGCTGACGGCGACGCGGGCCTGCCGCAGAAGCTGCTTGGCGAACTCGACCGAGCCGAGCGCGCGGTAGGGCTCCGGGATGCGGGCCCAGGCGAACATCGTGGCCCTGGGCATCTCGACCGGCCAGCCCAGCTTGTTCAGGCCGGGCACAAGGACGTCGCGGCGGCACTTGTAGTTCAGCACGATCTCCGACACGCAGTCCTGCGGGCCTTCGAGAGCCGCGATGGAGGCGACCTGGATAGGGGTAAAGGTCCCGTAGTCGAAGTAGCTCTTGATGCGTCCAAGCGCGGCGACGAGCGTCCTGTTGCCCACCATGAAGCCGACCCGCCAGCCGGGCATGTTGTAGCTTTTGGAGAGGGTAAAGAACTCGACCGCGATCTCCTTTGCACCGGGCACCTGCATGACGCTGGGTGCGCGGTAGCCGTCGAAGACGAGATCGGCGTAGGCGAGGTCGTGAATGAGGAAGATGCCGAGCTCGCGGCAGAGCGGGACCAGCCGCTCGAAGAACGAGAGGCTGACGCACTGGGCCGTGGGATTGGCGGGGAAGTTGAGGATGAGGAGCTTCGGCCGGGGCTCGGCTCGGGGCAGCTCGTACTCCAGCCGCGCGATCATCTCTTCCTCCCCGGCGCCGTCGAGGGCGATGCTCTGGACGCGCGAGCCGGCGATCACGGGGCCGAAGATGTGGATGGGGTAGCTGGGGTTGGGCACGGCCACCGTGTCCTCGTCGCCGAGGGTGGCGAGGCAGAGGTGGGCGATGCCCTCCTTGGAGCCGATGGTTACGATGGCCTCGGTCTCGGGGTCGAGCTCGACGGCGTAGCGGCGGAGATACCAGTTGCAGATCGCCCTGCGCAGCCTGGGCAGCCCGCGGGAGAGCGAGTAGCGGTGGGTGGCGGTCTTCTGGGCGGCTTCGATGAGCTTGTCGACGATGTGCTTCGGCGTGGCGCCATCCGGATTGCCCATGCCGAAGTCGATGATGTCTTCGCCACGGCGCCGCGCCGCGGCCTTGAGGTCGCTCGTGATGTTGAACACGTATGCGGGCAGACGCGTGAGCCTTCTGAACTCTTCCATCGTGGTCCTACTCTTCCCTGTTGGGCTGGATGCGACGCTACTTTGCGGTGAACACGACCTGCACGGGGAGCGAGCGCGGCGGATAGCACGCAGCGTTGTCGCAGGCCTGGTAGTGGAGGCTGCCGCTGAGGGTGTGCTGGCCCGCGGAGGCTGTGACCGGCAGCTTCACCGTGAAGTCTCCCGCGTAGACGTCGAGCTTCTCCTTGGGGTCGAAGCTGAAGCTGTACATGGTGCCCGCGGGATAGTGCAGCGCGCCGGTCTTCACTCCGTCGGCGGGATCGAGCGTGAGCACGGTGGGGATCAGCATCTCGGACTTGGGGGTGTGGGAGTTCACGTGGTAGCCGGGGTTGACGTGGAAGCGCAGTTCGAGCACGGCGCTGCGGGCCGCGGCGACGGTCTGCGGCTCGGCCGAGTAGGTGACGTAGGCCTTCTTGGGCGGCGTGTCGAGCTGCGCCTGGGCAGGCTGCGCGTGGGCAGGCTGTGCGAGGGGGGCGGCCACGACTGCGGCCACGACTGCGGCGAGGACGATTCGAGGAGTCACTGGGCGCCTCCTGCGGCGATGGTTTCCTTGATCTTGGCCTCGAGCTCATCCTTGCTGCCGAGGCCGGCGGTGACTTCCACGATGTCTCCTGCCTTGTCCACGTAGAAGGACATGGGCAGGACCTCGGGGTCGCCGTATGCCTTCTCCATGGCGGGTGTGGCGAGGAGGATGGGATAGGTGACGCCGAGCTTGTGCGCGGTGCCGGCGATGGCGTCGTTGCCGGCGTCGGGGTCGTCGGCGATGCCGAGGACTTCAAAGCCCTGGGGCGCGTACCTGCTGCGAAACTCCTGGAACCAGGGCATCTCGATCTTGCAGGGGCCGCACCAGGTCGCCCAGAGGTTGACGACGAGCGGCCTGCCTTTGAAGTCAGCGAGCGAGACCTGCCTGCCGTCGAGCGTAGCGAGCTTGAAGGCGGGCGCGGGCTTGTGCAGCAGCGGCGAGGGGGCGTTGCCGTTGCTGTCCATGGGGGCCTCGCCGGGTTTGAGCTTGACGTCGGGCATCATGGCGGACTGGCGCTCCTCCTGGGCCTGCATCTTCTGCCTGCGGGCGCGGAGGTTGCGGGCTCCGGCCCAGACGATTGCCGCGACCACAGCGACCATTATGACCAGCACCAGCGCGCTTCGCTTCACGTTCGTCGAGACCTCTGCGGCGGGCCCTGGCGTGCGGGGCGTTGGCCGTGCCTCCAGTCTACCTTCCCGGGGCTCTGGCTTCCCCAACGGCTCCGGCTTCGCGGCGGCTCCGGCTTCCCGGCGGCTCTGGGTTCGCGCGGCTCCGGCCTCGAGGCAGCTCGGGGCCTCGGGGCTTGCGGGGAGGCTCGGCGGCGGACCGAAGGCGCGGGCTCTGCTAGCATGCAAGGGTCGATCCCATGCCGAACAAGCCGCCCGCTCCGACTGGCCCCTCCGACGTTGTGCGCATCGAGGCGCGAGCTCTGCTGGAGCTTGCGATCCGTCTGGACGGGCCGATGCGGGAGCCGTTCCGGCGGGCGGTGGACGCGGTGGTGGACTGCGTGGCGGAGGGACACCGGGTGATCCTGCTGGGGGTCGGCAAGTCGGGCCTGATCGCGCGCAAGATTGCGGGCACGATGCGGTCGACCGGGACGCCCGCGCACTTTCTGCATCCTGCGGAGGCGCTGCACGGCGACCTGGGGATGATCTCGCCGGGCGACGTGCTTGCCCTGCTCTCGGCCAGCGGGGAGACGGACGAGCTGCTGGTGCTTCTGCCGGCGCTGCGGCGGCTGGGCAACGTGATGATCAGCCTGTGCGGCTCTCCGGCGTCCACGGTGGCGCAGGCCTCGGCGGTGACGCTGAACTGCTCGGTGACGACGGAGGCGTGCGCGATGAACCTGGCGCCGACGGCGTCGACGACGGTGATGCTGGCGCTGGGCGATGCGCTTTCGCTGGAGGTAAGCAGCGTGCGCGGGTTCGAGGCGGCGGACTTCGCCAGCCTGCATCCGGGCGGCAGGCTGGGCCGGCGCCTGGCGCGGGTGGGCGACCGGATGCATACGGGCGCGGCGCTGCCGTCGGTCTCGCCCGAGACGCCGATGGCCGAGGTAATCCACGAGATGTCGCACAAGAAGCTCGGGATGACGACGGTGCTTGCGCCTGCCCCGCCCGAGCCGAAGAGCACGGCGCGGCGCGGGATCGACCTGTATGCGGCCGGGCGGGCGGAAGAGAGCGGCGGGCGGCGGCTGCTGGGCATGATCTCCGACGGCGACCTGAGGCGTCTGCTGGAGCGCGACGGCCCGCGTGCGCTGGCGCATACGGCGGAGGAGATCATGAACCGGCACCCGGTGACGATTGGGCCGGAGGCGTTTGCGTCGGAGGCGCTTGCGCTGATGGAAGAGCGCAAGATCACGTCGCTGATCGTGGTTGGGCCTGAGCAGGATGCGGTTGGGGTGGTTCACCTGCACGACCTGTGGAGCTCGGCCGGGTGATACAGGGGGGGTCCCCCCACCCCCCCATGGGGTGGTACGGCTAAGTCGTTCCGAATGTTATAGATGCGGGGAATGTAGCTTGCAAATATAAGATTCGTTGAGGCTTACGGGTAAAAATAAGAAAACGCTGGGGTTACGGGAGCTGGGAAGGCTGGGGGGCTCTGGACGTCGCATGGGACTTCCCTCGCCCGGGAGCTGCCCCAGCGGGCGTAGCACGTTTTGAATTTGATCTATATCTCTATGGTAGCAGATGGAGCATAACTAAACGGCCAACTTTATTTCCTTTGGAATGAGCCAGATAGGCCCGAATGGGGGTTGACACCATTTTCCCGGGCCGGGGTGTGTGTCCGGAGCAGCATGGGGGTGGGGGTGGAGCGGAACAGTGTGCGCGGGAGGCGAACGGCCTGGGGGAGGGGGAGGTTGAGGAGGCGGCAGACCCGCTCGACCAGGAGTGCGGGCTCGCAGGGGACGTAGTCGTCAAAGTCCGGGGAGTAGGGTTCTCCGGTGCTGCTCGTTGCGGGGAGGACGAGCAGGATGCGGGTGTCGGGCCAGTGGAGGCGGATGTGGTGGGTGAGGTCGGTGCGGAGGGAGAGCGGGATGGAGTGACAGAGCAGGACGAGACGGCACGGGGTGTCTTGCTGGAGGGCGAGGGCGTGTTCGCGGCGGGAGGAGAGGACCTCCGCGCCGGTGCGGTCGAGGACGGCGGCTCGGGTGCGGAGGAGGACTTCGTCGTCGCAGACTACAAGGATGCCTGGCATCATGGTTGGCCTCGGGGGAAGACTGTGCAAACGGAGCGAGGGGAGCGCGGCCGGGCGAGGGCTCCGAGATTCAGACTGTAGGCGCGTGGAGCTGTAAATTCAGTCTGCTGTAGTACACGGGAGGAGAATTATTTTATTCGGTGTAGTCGGGGGCTGCATCGTGCGGCTGGATAACGTGCGGCTGGATATCGTGCGGCTGGATGTAGCGGAGGGCTCCCTTTTCATCGTGCCGGAGGAGGCGGCCGTAGGATTCCGCGACGCTGGTGTAGCACTCGCAGGCGGTTCGGGCCAGGCCGTCGCGGTCGAGCAGATGGATGCGTCCGCGGGTGTACCGGATGAGGCCCTGACGCTGGAGTTGGCCGGCGGCGACGGTTACGGTGGAGCGCTGCACACCGAGCATCTGGGAGAGGAACTCCTGGGTGAGGTCCAGGGTATTGGATTCGGAACGATCGGCGGAGGTGAGCAGCCAGCGGGCGAGGCGCTGTTCGACCTCGTGCATGCGGTTGCAGAGGATGGACTGGGTGATCTGGACGAGCTGGAGGTAGAGGAAGCTGTGGACGAGGCGCTGCAGCGTGCCTCCTTTGAGGAACTCTGCGTGAACGATGGAGGAGCGGATGCGAAGGGCTTCGCCGCGGCCCTGGACTGCGACGGCGTGGGACATCTGGGGCTGACCGAGGAGCGCGGGGAGGCCGGAGAAGCCCTCGCGGCCGATGACTCCGACTTCGATCTGCTCGCCGGCGCGGCTTAGGGCATCGGTGGAGATGAGCCCGGACTCAAGGAAGTAGATGAATTCGATGGGCTGGTTGGGTTCGGAGACGGCGAAGCCGAGCGGCATAGCGACGGGTACGAGGTGACGGGCGAGGGCGGCGTACTCTTCCTGGGGAAGCTGGGCGAGGATGGCGTTGCGGGATCGGCGCGGGAGAGTCGAGGATGGGCCGCCGCGGCCGGATTCGAGCGGCGCGGAGGAGGGTGCGGCGGTACGATACTGACTGGGTAGGGTGAGGTATCCCAGCTTGGGGTCCTGCATAGGATGTAATCCTTGGTGCCCTGTGCATAAGAGGGGCGTGGACTCTGCACAAATCGCCGGCGGTTAATGGAAAATGTACTGTGCCCGACACAGGAATACAGCTCGTGAGGCATCTAGTATACTGTCATGTTGCGATTGAGGGACTGCTCTTCCGCGTTTACTTTGTCGAGATACTGACGCCTTTCGCTGTCCAGAGGAATGGGTTTGGCCGGCGGGTATGCGTGCGATGCAGGTCGCGCCAGTCGTGCGGCAATCCTGCGCCCACGCGGATAGGCCTCCAATTGCGACGCGTGATCCCGCGCGCGGCAACGCCAAGCTGTGCCGCAACACGCATCGAGCGTCTACTCCAGGCAAAAGAACACGGCGCGTCCAGGCGAAAGAACACGGCCCGAGTCTCAGTGTCGTTATGCTGACGCACTCTACGTTGATTCTGACGCACTCTACTCTTGATGCTGACGCACTCTACGGGGACGCACTCTACTTATGGAGGGGTTGTTTCTCGCAGTGGCGGGGAGGGGCTGGCGTGCGGGAGCCAAGCTGTGGGTGCGGATGGACAGAACGGTGCAGGACGATAGAATAGGCAGGTACCGCTGCGGCGGAACCCAGGCAGGTCATGCCGGAAAGCGCCGACGAGACACCCATGCAACGCTGGTCTGAGTTGTTTATCCCTACCCTGCGGGAGGCCCCTTCGGACGCGGAGGTTGCGAGCCACAAGCTGCTGTTGAGGGCTGGGTATGTGCGCCAGCTTGGCGCGGGCATTTACTCCTACCTGTACCTGGGGAACCGGTCGATCAACAAGATTGTGCGGATTATCCGGGAAGAGATGGATGCGATCGGGCAGGAGTTTCTGCTGCCGGCGCTGAATCCGCGGGAGGTGTGGGAGGAGAGCGGCCGGTGGTCCGGGATGGGGGAGACCATGTTCCGGCTGAAGGATCGCAAGGGCGCGGAGCTTTGCCTGGCGATGACGCATGAGGAGATTATGACCACGATCGCGCGGGCGGAGCTGCGGAGTTATAAGCAGCTGCCGCAGATCTGGTACCAGATTCAGACGAAGTTCCGGGATGAGCCGCGTCCGAAGAGCGGCCTGCTGCGGGTGCGGCAGTTCCTGATGAAGGATTCGTACTCGTTCGATCTGGACGAGGCCGGGCTGGATGAGAGCTACCGGAGGCACGATGCGGCGTACCGGCGGATCTTTACGCGGTGCGGGCTGGAGTTTGTGGCGGTGGAGGCGGACTCGGGTGCGATGGGGGGCTCGCAGTCGCAGGAGTTCATGGTGTACACGGAGGCGGGCGAGGACCTGATTGCGAGCTCGGGCTCGGGGTACGCGGCGAACCTGGAGAAGGCGACGAGCCGGCTGGCGGCGGTGGAGGAGCTTGGGGCGACGGGGGATGGCGCGCCGGAGCTGGTGCATACGCCGGGGCAGAAGACGATTGAGGATGTAGGGAACTTTCTGGGGGTGAAGCCGGTACACCAGATGAAGACGATGGCGTATGTGGTGGAGCACGCGGAGGCGGATGAGAAGCAGGTAAAGACGGTGGGGCGGACGCGCGCCGTGGCGGTGTTTGTGCGGGGCGACCACCAGGTGAATGAGACGAAGCTGGCGGGGGTGGCGGGGGGCACGCTGCGGCCGATGGTGGCGGAGGAGATTGTGGCGACGTTTGGGTCGGCCGCGGGATATCTTGGGCCGGTGGGTCTGGAGGCGGCTCCGCATGTGAAGAAGCCGGGGACGCTTGTGGTGCTGGATGCGGCGCTCGAGGGGCGGCGGAACCTGATTGCGGGTGCGAACAAGGAGGAGTACCACCTGCGCAATGTCACGCCGATGCGCGACTTCAAGCCGACGCTGGTGGCGGATGTCCGCAATGTGAACGAGGGCGAGCCGGACCCGGTAGGCGGCGAAGGGCTGCGGATCGGCAAGGCGGTGGAGATCGGGCACATCTTCAAGCTGGGGTACAAGTACACGAAGTCGATGGGGGCTTCGGTGCTGAATCGCGATGGGAAGGAGACGACGCCAATCATGGGGTCGTACGGGATTGGGGTGGAGCGGATTCTGACGGCGGCGATCGAGAGCTCGGCGGCGAGGTTTGCGGCGGCGGGTGCGGCGGACAGCTATGCGCTGTCGCCGGCGATTGCGCCGTTCGAGGTGGTGGTGACGGTTACGAACGTGCGGGAGGCGGAGCTGCTGGCGGCGGGCGAGGAGATTGCGGTGGAGCTGGAGCGCGCGGGGTTCGACGTGCTGCTGGACGATCGCGACGAGCGGGCGGGCGTGAAGTTCAAGGACGCGGACCTGATCGGGGTGCCGTTCCGGATTGCAGTGGGCAAGAAGCTGGCGGAGGGCAAGGTCGAGCTGCTGAATCGGCTGACGGGGACGACGCATGACGTCGGGAGGACTGAGACCGTCCAACATGTGAGAGCGGCGGCAGAGGCTCTTACCCACCGGCAGAGCTAGAGGATCGCGGCACACACTTCTATGGCCGTCAAGGTAAAACTCGGAGGGACGCGGGCGCCGTCGGGGCGGGGGGCCGGACTGGGGTACCGGCTGCTGCGCGGCGTGATGCTGCTTGTGCTGGGGTGCGTGGTGCTGGGTGGGCTGGTGTTCGGCTTCTACTTCTTCCGGTACGAGCGGGTGGTGGACGACCGGCTGGCGGCGGGCCCGATCTTCGCGAGCGTGAGCCAGGTGTATGCGGCTCCGCGGGAGGTGCGGGTGGGGCAGCGGCTGAGCGCGGCGGCGATTGCGCAGGACCTTCGCCGTGCGGGGTACAACTCCAACACGCAGCTTGGGACGTTCCAGCTGACGGGCGACACGATTGTGATCAAGCCGGGTCCGCAGAGCTACCACTCGACGGACGGGGCGACGATCGTGACGGAGCCGTCGTCGGGCGGGGCGCCGGGCGCGTCTTCGGGGGTGGTGCAGACGATTACGGCGGACAACGGAGCCGCGCTGGCGGCGTATCAGCTGGAGCCGCAGCTGATCACGGCGCTGAGCGAGGACAAGAACCGCACGAAGCGGCGGCTGGTGACGTACAAGGAGATTCCGCCGCAGATGGTCGAGGCCGTGACGGCGATCGAGGACAGGCGGTTCTTCGAGCATCATGGGGTGAACTATCC
This sequence comes from Acidobacteriota bacterium, assembly GCA_030776065.1. Taxonomy (GTDB): domain Bacteria; phylum Acidobacteriota; class Terriglobia; order Terriglobales; family Acidobacteriaceae; genus Edaphobacter. The sequence continues at coordinate 20,346 of JALYIA010000166.1, read as the reverse complement.
GCGGATGATCAAGTGCGGGGTGCACGACATTCTGGCGGGGCGGAAGGACTGTGGGGGATCGACGCTGACGCAGCAGCTGGCGAAGGCGTTCTTCCTGACGCCGGACAAGAAGATCTCGCGCAAGCTGGCGGAGCTGATGATCACGTTCCAGCTGGAGGCGCGGTTTACGAAGCAGCAGATCTTCGAGATGTATGTGAACGAAGGGAACCTCGGGCATCGGGGGTCGTTCGAGATCAACGGGATCGGGGAGGCGGCGCAGACGTTCTTCGGCAAGGATGTGCGGCAGCTCGATCTGGCGCAGATGGCTACGCTGGCGGCTCTGTTTCAGAATCCGAGCTACAGAAATCCGTACCGGCATCCGGAGCGGGCGGTGGAGCGCAGGAACCTGGTGCTGGACTCGATGGTGGAGACGGGAGCGATCACGGCGAGCGAGGCGGACCGCGCGAAGGCGGAGCCGCTGAAGCTGTCGTCGTCGAACATCGACGCCTCGGAGGCGCCGTACTTTGTGGACCTGGTGCACGAGCAGTTGTCGCAGCGGATCTCGGACCAGGAGCTGGGGCACGATTCGCTTCGGATCTATACGTCGCTCGATCCGGAGCTGCAGCGGGCGGCGACCGAGGCGGTGGAGGCGGGGATGAAGAACGTCGACGAGCTGGTGCGCAAGCGGCACAAGAAGGGCGACACGTCGACGATCAACTATCCGCAGGTAGCGATGGTGGCGATCAACCCGCATACGGGGCAGATTCTGGCTTTGGTGGGAGGGCGGAACTACGGGATCTCGCAGTTGAACCATGCGATTGCGGAGCGGCCTACGGGATCGATCTTCAAGCCGTTTGTGTATGCGACGGCGTACAACACCTCGTTGAACGGCACGAACCTGGATGGGGACGGGGTGTTCACCGCGGTGTCCCGGCTGAACGACGATCCGACGAGCTTCAGCTTTGGCGGCAAGGAGTACACGCCGGGCAACTTCGAGCGGGGCGAGTACCCCGGGATGGTGACGGCGGTGCAGGCGCTGGCCCACTCGCTCAACATTGCGACGATTGCGTTGGCCCAGAAGGTGGGCTTCGAGAACGTCGCCGCGCTGGCCCGCTCGGCCGGCGTGGTCAACGCGCGCGGGACACCCTCGGTTGCGATCGGCACCTACAACGCGACGCCGATCGACATGGCCGGCGCGTACACGGTGTTTGCCAACAACGGCGTGTACTTGAAGCCCTGGATGCTGGCGAGCGTGCGCAACGGGAACGGCGACATTGTGGCGGACTACGCACCGGAGGCACGGCAGGTGCTGGACCCGAGGTCGGCGTATCTGACGCAGTCGCTGATGGAGAACGCGATGACGTTCGGCACGGCGTCCGCGGTGCGCAGTCACGGCTTCAGCGCTCCCGGCGCGGGCAAGACGGGGACCTCGCACGACGTCTGGTTTGCGGGTTACACGTCGAACCTTCTTTGCATCGTCTGGGTTGGGAACGACGATTACACGGATATCTCGCGCGGGTTGACGCGTCCGCTGCAGGGTGCGGATGCGGCGGCGCCGATCTGGGCTGAGTTCATGAACCGGGCGATCAAGCTGCCGCAGTACTCGGACATGAAGCCGTTCACGGCGCCCTCGGGCGTGCAGACGGTGCGGATCGACAAGACGACGTGGCTGCCGACGGACGACTCCTGCCCGCAGGGGTACGCGGTGGCGTTCCTGGACGGCACGGTTCCGAGCAGCACATGCAGCCGGATGGGGCAGACGCCGCAATCTGTGCTGCAGGGACTGTTCTCGGGCACACCCACACCGAATCCGTCCGCTGCGCCTGCGCCTGCGCCGCCGCAGACGCCTGCGAACGGGGAGACTCCCGCGGAGACGCCGCAGAAGAAGCGGAATATCTTCCAGAAGATCTTTGGCGGGCATGGGGGGAACACCACTCCTCCGGAGCCTCCGGCGCAGCCTCCTCCGCGGTAGCTGTGGTGGGTGCGGCCCGCTGTTGGGGGCGGGCCTGGGAGTCAGGCCTGGGGGTAGCCCTGGGGGCGGGCGCGGCGGAGGAGAGCGCCTGCGAACGCGAGCGCGGTGACGAGCGAGCACATCCAGGCAAACCAGTCGCCGTAGCGGACGTACACGGTGAGGACGTGCTCGTAGTCGAAGGCGACGGGCAGGCTGGTGCGGATGTGGCGGGGGGCAGACTTGACGACGCGGCCGTAGGGATCGATGACTGCGGTGACGCCGGAGTTGGTGGCGCGCAGGACCCAGCGATGATTCTCGATGGCCCGCATGCGGACCATGTTCAGGTGCTCCCACGGTGCGCTGGTATCGCCGTACCAGCCATCGTCGGAGATGTTGACGAGGACGTCGGCGCCGGCGCGGGAGAACTGGCGGACTTCGTCGCCGAAGATGGATTCGTAACAGATAAAGGTACCGAAGCCGTGGCCCGCGGTGGAGAAGACGGAGCGCTGCCGGCCGGGAGTGAACTCGCCGACCTCTGCGAGGAGACTGCCTGCGAAGAACAGGAGGCTTTTGAAGGGGACGTACTCGCCGAAGGGGACGAGGTGGATCTTGTCGTAGCGGCCGACGAAGCGGCCTGTGGCGTCGATGAAGGCAGCGGAGTTCTGCAGGCGGATGCCGTGGGGTGAGGCGGGGTCCGGCGTGACAGCCACGTTGCCGACGATGACGGCTGAGGGTGCGGCGCGGGCGAGGCGTGAGATGGCGTCGCGGAATTCGGTGTCTGCTTCGCGGAAGGGGGCCGGCGACTCCGGCCACACGATGAGGGTGGGATGGGCGGAGGGGTGAACCTCTGCCTCTCCGACGGCTGGGCCTGGGGAGTCGACGCACGGCGTGGACGCAAGCTCAGGGATGCCGTAGCAGGTGGTTGCCGGGGCTGGAAAGAGGCTGAGGCGGGCGAAGTCGGCGAGCATGTCGGACTTTGAGAGCTGCGGGCCGGTGGCGGCTGCTCCGACGGAGAGGTTCTCCTGAACCAGCACGGCGGTAGCGGATGAAGCCTGATGCAAGGGCGGGAGCAGACGGTTGGTGAGCGCAAGGCCGGCTATGATGGCGGACACTCCGGCGAGGGTAAGCGCGGTGCGGGTGTGGCGGCGCTCGCGGACGGAGACCGGGAGGAGCCAGAGGGAGTTGACGGCGACGATGACGAAGGAGAGGCCGTAGGCTCCGGTGATGGGTGCAAGGCGGGTGAGCAGCGGGTTATCCACCTGGGTGATGCCGAGCAGATCCCACGGAAGGCCTGTGATGCGCGCGCGCGCGAACTCGACTGCCACCCAGACGAAGGGAGCGAGCAGATACACGCCGGCCCTGCCGATCCGCTTACCGGCGAAGGAGAGATGCGGAAGGGCGGCGAGGATAACTCCGAACAGAGCATGGTAGGCGCCAAGGTAGAGGCAGAAGAGCACGAGGATGCCGGCGGAGACGGGCTTTGGGATGGCTCCGTAGAGATACATGGTCTGGTAGATCCAGTAGCAGTTTCCCAGGTACCAGACGAAGCCGGAGAGAAAGCCAAGGAGTGCGCCGGCCCGCAGGGGGAGGGGCGATTCTTCGCGGGGAATAAGCGCTGCGAGCAAAGGAAGCAGAGCGATCCAGCAAAACGCGGTCCGCCAGAGCGGGACGGGGCCGGCTATCGGAAATGGGAGCACCTGAAGGATTCCCGAGAGCAGGGCAAGAGCATAGGATCGCGGAGGCAGGGATGGACGCATTGCTTGTAGCTTAACACCGCATAACAACGCTTCACACCGCATAGGCAGGAGGCAACTGGACGGCAGCGCGCGGGAGTTTTCCGTGTGTTCGGCAGTGTACTTATGCGGAGGTAAGCGCGGGAGAGGAGTTTTTTTATGGGAGGTATCGAGCTGTGCGGCCTTCTGTTGCTTGCGCGCTCTACTTACACTCACGTATCCTCAATCAGCTTGTCACTGCCGGGATGCTCGATGCAACAGGTCGATATGGAGTTACTCGACGGCTGAATTATGGATAGGTACCGGACATCCGACAAGGATGTTCTTAGATTTAACAAGGAGGCACCACGTGGAAGTAAGTCGCATTATTGCGGAGATTGACTCACAGATTCAGAAACTTCAGCAGGCTCGGGAGCTACTCTCCGGCAGCATCGCCGCGACGGGCGCACGCAAGGGTCCGGGGCGTCCCAAGGGCAGCAAGAACACGGCCGCGGCATCCAGCCCCTCGCCTGCGCGGAAGGGAAAGCGCAACCTGACACCCGAGGGTCGCAAGCGGATTGCGGATGCGATGAAGCGCCGCTGGGCCGAGCGTAGAAAGCAGACTGCAGTAGCCGCCAAGTAGCTCCCAGCGGGAACGACGGAGCGGACGGCGAATCGTGAAGCCAGGCGCGGGTATCTCTCCTGCGCCTGGCTTTTTTGCGGTCGGCGGGTAGAGCAGTTAGCGCGTAACAACCACTTCCCGCATATTGTCCTTGCTGAGGAAGAAGTTATAGCCCTTGAAGGCCTCGAGGAGTTTTTCGATCTGCCGGTTGGTGTAGTTGTGCGTGATGGGGTAGTCGCCTGCACGCTGCACGTCGACGGCGCTGGTGTCCGTGAGGTGGTAGCGGTGGAACTCGGTCTTTCCGGTGGATGCGCCGGAGACCCCGGGTGCGGGGTGGAACATGGCGAGCAACTGGCCTCCGGGAGCCATGACGGAGTAGAGGCGTGCGAGGACAGGGGCGAGCAGCTCTTCGGGGAGATAGTCCGCGGTATCCCAGAAGAGCACGATATCGAATCCTCGACCGGAGAAGTCGAGGTGCGTGGCGAGGAAGCGGTCAACGTCGAAACGTGCGGCCCCGTCGGCTTCGGGGAGAATCCACTCGCGCTTTGCGGCGTCTTCGACCAGGTTGGCGAGGTAGATGCTGTGGCCGAGCGAGGTGATGAAGTTGATGTTTCCGGAGGACGTGGGTCCGATGTCGAGGATGCGCAGGGACTCCTCCGCCCGCATGCGTTCGAGGATCTTGCCCCAGCTGTTGGAGTGGCGCGAGACGCGCTGATAGGCGGCGGCGCCCGAGCCTGATTTTTCCTTGCTTCCGAACCACCCTGCCATGGGGAGATCTCCGATCAGACCTGTGCGGGAGCGCCGGACGCAGGCCGGGAGGCGGATGATTCAAGCAGCTCGACCTTGCCCTTGACGGTTGTGTTCTCTTCGATGGAGAGCCTGCTGGCGACGATATCGCCCTGCAGGACGGCAGCTTCGCGCAGCTCGATGCGGCCGCTGGCGTGGACGTTGCCCTCGACGGAGCCGTAGATAACGACATCCTGGGCCTCGATGTCGGCTTTGACCCGGCCGTTGGGTCCGATGGTGAGGCGGCTCTGCGGCAGGGAGATGCTGCCTTCCACCACGCAATCGAGCGAGACGTCTTCCTGCGCGGAAAACCTTCCAATGATGGTTACAGACCTGCCGATGACGGTGGGACCCTCTGGCTTCATGCGCGTGTCTCTCTCCTCAGGGCGATTCTTGCGTGCTTGCCCGAACTATACCCACCGCTGACTCGCGAGGCAATGGCACGGGCGGCTTGGCGGCCGGGCTGGTGAAAACCTTGTATGGTCATGGCACGTCCAAAATAAGGCAGGGCGGGAGGAACGTTCTGGGTGCCGAGGCGTTGATTCGCGTGGGTGGGTGGGGTGGGGTGGCGGCGAGGCAGCCGGCTTCGGTGGCGGGCTGGGCGGCGTGTGTGCTTGTATGCGGGTGCATGGGGTTGGCGTGCGGCGCGCAACAGGGCACCTCTCGGCCGGCGCGGGAGGCGGTCGAAGCGGCGACGGATCTCTCGGCCGCGCCACGCACCTGGGCGGTGGAGTGCGGCACGCAAGAGGTTCAGCTGATCGAGCATCCCGGCTCGTATCTGCGGTACCGGATGCATGTGGTGGACGAGAGGGGCGACACGGTTCGCGACCAGATCGAGACGCCGGGCGGCAGCGTGGCTCGGCTGATTCTGCGGGAAGGCCGTGCGCTGACGCCGGAGCAGGATACGGCGGAGCGGGAGCGGCTTACCGCGCTGCTGAACTCCCCTGCGGCGTTTGCGCGGCATATCCACAACGAGCAGACGAACAAGAAGCTGGGCGCCGACATGATCAAGCTGATGCCGGACGCGATGCTGTGGAGCTATGCACCCGGGCAGCCGCAGCCCGCATGGAGCAGCGCGAAGGCCGCGGCGGCGAACGGGCAGCTTGTGGTGCTGGACTTCAAGCCCAACCCGAACTGGTCCGCGCCCACTATGGCGGCACAGGCGCTGACGGGGCTCCAAGGACGCATCTGGATCGACCGGGAGACGCACCAGATGGTTCGGCTGGAGGGCACGGTGGTGCGGGCGGTGAACGTGGGCTGGGGTGTGGTGGCGCACCTCTACCCGGGAGGCACCATCACGCTCGAGCAGACGCATGTCTCCGGCGAGCGGTGGATTGCCAGCCATATTGTGGAGCGGCTTGTGGTGCGCGCCTTGATGGTGAAGACGATCCGGCAGGAGATGGTGTACGACACGGCGGACTACCAGCCGATCCAGCCGGTCACATACCAGCAGGCGATCCGGATGCTGCTGGAGACTCCGCTGCCGGCGCATTAGAGCGGGGCGCGCGGCGGGCTAGGGAGCGACTCCGATGGCGCCCATGCCTCGACCGGAGAAGCCGTTCTCTCCGCGGTGGGAGAAGTACTTCAGGCCGGGTCCGCTTCGGGTGCAGGCGGTACACTCCCGCACCGTGGAGATGCGCGCGGGCTTCAGGCCGGCGTCGAGCAGCTGGCGGCGGTTGGCCTCCCACAGGTCCAGGTGGACCTGCGGCCCTATGTTGGAGTGGCCTGGAGCGCGTGCGGTCAGGAACAGCAGCGGGTACTTCTCGCGAACGGGGTCGGAGTCGTAGACGTCGTGAAACAGGGTGGGGGCATAGGCGAACTGGCTGTCGAAGTCGAAGCGCAGGTCTTCGCCGACGGCGTAGCAGCAGGGGCCGATGGAGGGGCCGATGACGGCCACGAGATCTTCGGGGCGCGAGCCGAAGCGCAGACGCATGCGTCCGATGCCGCGCTCCACGATGCGCGCCAGGGTGCCGCGCCAGCCGGCGTGGAAGGCGGCGACCGCCCTGCGGCGAACGTCCGCTACCAGCACAGGGACGCAATCCGCCGCACCGACGGCCAGCAGCACCCCGGGGATATCGGTCATGAGGGCGTCGCCTTTGAGGGTGGCGCGGCCGTCCTGCGAGGTGAGCGGGATGGGCGAGCCTTCTGCGCGGAGGGCGCCGTCCGCGTCCCGGCCGACGATGTGGATCCTTGCGGAGTGGATCTGGCGCAGTGTGACCAGATGAGCGCCCCGGCCGGGTGCAGGCGCAAGAGCCTTGAGGAAGCGCTTGCGATTGGCGGCGACGTTTGCCGGATCGTCCGCTTGGGTCCAACCCAGGTTGAGGGAGCGGCCTCCGTAGGCCGTGGAGACTCCGCCGGCTCGTGTAGCGAAGCCATGCGTGAGCCAGGGGAGCCGGCTCCAACCGGGCACGCGGACGATCTCGACGGGGCCGGTATCTCCCCGGCGACGGCTGGGCGGCGGGCTGCGTTGTGCAGCACTCTTGCGCTCGCCGTTCTGCCAGGCGCCGGCGCGTGTCTCGCGCCGTCCATGCTGGAGCCCTACGGATGCGAGCAGATCATCCACCCGCGCGATCGCCTCTGCGCTTTCAAACCAGTCAGCCACTCCTCCCATCTTACCGGTGACTGCCTGTGCACCCCCAATTGGAGCGACCTTTGGAGTTGGAGGACGTCAGAGACAGTACGGCGGAGTGCGCAGCGAGTGCGCAGGCTGAGTTTTACGCCGTGAAATCGTCCGCGCGCGCACCGGTGCGTCTCCGGAGGCTTCTGCCTGCGTGGATTTGCATCCTACTCAGGTCAACTGTAAGATACCGGCTGCATCCATGAATCCGAATCCCACGAGTATCGCTCCCCAGCTTCTCCGTTCCCGGCTCACCAAGGTCTGCGTAGCGATTATCGGCGACTCCGCTGCCGAGATGATCGAGCGGGCGACGGTTGCCATCAAGGAGAACTCGTTCATCGAGTTCCGGCTGGACTACCTGGACAAGCCGCAGGCTGCGCTGCCGCGCCTGAAGCAGTTTCTGGCGGACAACTCCGCGGTAAGCGCGATTGCGACCTGCCGGCGGGAGGCCAACGGAGGAAAGTTCGGCGGCAGCGTCGCCGCGGAGATGGAGATCCTCCGCCAGGCGGCCGAGACGGGGTTCCATCTGGCGGACCTTGAGCTGGAATCGGCCGAGGCGGTGAGCAAGGGAGAGCTGCAGAAGTTGCGGGAGACCGGTGTGGCGCTGATTCTGAGCCACCATGACTTTGCCGCGACGCGCGACCTGGACGCGGTGTACGCGCGAATCGCAAAATTTACGCCCGACTTCGTGAAGATTGTGCCGACGGCGAAGACGTTGACCGACAACGTGACGCTGATCCGGTTCCTGGAACGGATGGCGGACCATACCAACATCGTGGGCGTGTGCATGGGCGACGCGGGAATCATCTCGCGTGTGCTCGGGGTGCGGGCGGGCTCGGCCTTTACGTTTGCGGCCGCGACGGCGGGCGAGGAGACGGCGCCCGGGCAGATCGCCGCGCGGTCGCTGATCGAGACCTATCGGATCGACCAGGTGGATGCGGCGACCAAGGTGTACGGGGTCGCGGGCAATCCCATCCGATCGTCGCTCTCGCCGATCATGATGAACACGGCGTTCCGGCGCGAGACGGTGAACGCCGTCTACCTTGCGCTGCAGACCAGCAAGGCGGCGGACCTGATCAAGCTGGTGCAGGAGATTCCCATCCAGGGTGTCTCGGTGACCATGCCGCTGAAGAGCGACATCCTTCCGTTTCTGGAGCAGACGGACGCGCTGACGGCGAAGATCGGCTCGTGCAACACGATCCGGATGCTGGACAAGAAGCTGTACGGCTTCAACACGGATGTGGCCGGGATCATCGTTCCGCTGGAGAAGCGGATGGCGCTGCGGGGAGCGAAGGTGCTGGTGCTTGGCGCCGGCGGCGCGGCGCGGGCGGCGGTGTTTGCGCTGCGCGACAAGGGCGCGGAGGTGTTTATCCTGAACCGCACGCCCGAGACGGCACAGAAGCTCGCGCGGCAGGCCGGGGCGAAGACGATCAAGCGCGAGGCTCTGGGGAAGACCAGCTTCGACGTGATCCTGAACGCCACGCCGGTGGGCATGACAGGCAACAAGGCCGCGCCTCTGCTGGAGGCCAAGGACCTGAACACGAAGCTGGTCTTCGACCTGGTCTACAACCCGCTCGAGACGCCGCTGATACGGCTCGCACGGCAGGCTGGCATCCCGATCATCACGGGCATCGAGATGTTTGTGCAGCAGGGCGTGCGGCAGTTCGAGATCTTTACGGGCAAGCCAGCTCCGGAAGAAGAGATGTTCCGGGTGGTGCTGCACGCGCTGCGCCAGCAGGCGGAGAGCAGCGCCGGCGAGGCGGCCGCGGCGGAGGAACAGAAGACGCCCGAGCCGAAGGTAAGCGCCAAGCCGCCGGCGAAGGCCGGGGTGAAAGAGGCTCCGAAGAAGGCTACGGCGAAGGCGAAGTAGGCAGAGCTGGAGGGCGGCAAGACCTACGGAGCTCGGCAGGCACGGCTCGGCAGGCAGACGACCGGCGGCTCCGTCTACTCCGGCGGTTCCGTAGGTTCCTCAGTCTGCCTTGCCGATCGTATTGCCCCGGTAGAGCCTCTGCACGAGAGAGAAGGACAGCTTCTTCGTGCCGTCCTCCGCCACCAGCCCTTTGCGGTTGTAGCCATCCTGGAGCCCCGGGATGTTGCGCCCAGGCGAGCGGAAGTCCATCAGCACCCAAACCGCGTAGCCGCGCACCTGCGGCACCTTGGCCATCATGCCGAAGTTGTGTTCGAGCACGTGCACCTGGGACTCCTCGGTCCAGCGCTTGTTCTCGGGGCCGTGGTTGCCCTGCTTGGCTTCGGCGCCGAACTCGGAGACGATGACCGGCTTCTGCGGGAGCTCCCAGTGGATGGTGTCGGCCTGCTCGGCAGACCGCGTGTACCAGCCGACGTACTCGTTGACGCCGATCACGTCGAGCGCCTGGGCCAGCGGGTCGGGCAGGGTCGCGCTGTCACCCTGGAAGCGCGCGGTGTTCATCGCGGCGGTGACGAGGCGGGTAGAGTCCAGCCGGCGCGCCTCCGCCGCGAGCCGGGTGAGGAAGTCCGTGCGGGTGGGGTTGTTGGGTGTCTCGTTCGCCACCGACCAGAGGATGACGGAGGCCTTGTTGCGGTCGCGGCGAATCATCTCCTGCAGCATGGCCTGGGCCTTGTCGTAGACCTCGGGCCGGGCGAAGGCGATGCCCTGCCAGAGCGGAATCTCCGACCAGACCATCACACCCCGGCGATCGGCCGCGCGCAGCATGCGCTCGTCCTGCGGGTAGTGGGCGAGGCGAACGAAGTTGGCGTTCAGATCCTTCAGGTAGCCGAAGATTGTGGCGACGTCGGCATCGGTGTTCACCCGGCCTCCGCGGACGGGGGCCTCCGCGTGGGCGTTGGCCCCGCGCAGGAAGACGGGTGTGCCGTTCAGCAGGATCCTCGTGCCTTCGACGCGGATGTCGCGGAAGCCGATCTCGTCGGTGAGGGTGTCTCTTCCCTCCCCTGCGCCGCTTTCGAGCTGCACGGTGTAGAGTTTGGGCGATTCGGGCGACCAGAGATCCAGCCGGGCGGCATGCACGTCGATCGCCGCGCGCCCGGCGGCATCGGTCTTCGCGTTGACGGAGACACCGGCCTCGGGCACGCGGAGGGTGACGGGTGTGCCCTCGCCCGCACCTTCCACATGGACATAGCCGGTGAGGTCGGAGACCGTGCCGCGCTTGAGGTGAAGGTCGAAGTCATCGATGAAGGCCGCCGGCACGCTGACCAGCGAGACATCGCGGGTGAGCCCGCCGTAGTTCAGCCAGTCGATCTGCAGGCTGGGGATGCCGTCCGTCAGACGCGTGGCATCGACGGCGATCGTGACGGAGTTGGTCCCGGGATGCAGGACGGCGGTCACCTCGCAGTCGAAGGGCGTGTAGCCGCCTTCGTGGTCGCAGATGCGTTTTGCGTTCACCCAGACGTGCGAGCGGTAGTTCGCGGCGCCGATGTGGAGAAAGGTGCGCGTGCCGGGCTTCGGCTGCCGCCAGCTCACCTCGCGCTCGTACCAGAGCACACCTTCGTAGCGGAAGAGGGTCTTGTCCTGGCTGTTCCAATCGCCTGGAACCTTGAGGGTGGGCGCGGCGGCGAAGTCGTACTCGTCGTACCCCTTGCGCTCGCCTACCAGTACGGGCGGCAGGGTCCGGGCGTAGCCATCGTCGCGGATCGTGCCGTCGGAGGCGTAGAGACCGCGGCCATACTGGTCAACGAGGTAGTGCCAGTCTCCGTTCAGGCTGGTTGCCGTGCGGTGGTCCACATCGACGAGAAGGGTCTTGAGCGGCATCTGCGCGCAGGCGGGAAGCACACCCGCGAGCAGCGCGGCACAGAACAGCGCACGCAACGAAGCAACGGACAGCGAGAGCATGAATCGTTCTCCTGGAGGCACAGCTGAGTCTATCGGATTCTGCCGGAAGGAAGCTCGTGGGGGCCGACACGCGGGACCAATGGAGGGCGGCGGCGCGGCGGGCTCAGTGGCGCGCGAGTACGTCCTGGACGCCCTTGACGAAGGCGTCGGGATTGAACTCGGTGCGCACGACGTCGTCCGGACAGTCGCTCAGCACAGCGACGCGCCAGTTGCAGACGAAGGCGACGAGCTGCTCGGGCTTATGGGTCTTGAGCTCCCCGCAGAGCGCCTCAGCCTCGGGGATGCTGCTCTCCGCCTCCACATCCACCAGCACGAGGTCATACGTCCGCGAGCGGAAGTTGGCCAGCGCCTCCCTCGGCTCCAGGGCCGAGTCCACCTGGAAGCCTGAGAGGCGGAGGATCTGGTCACGCAAGGGCCGAAGGATCTGGCGCTTGCACACATGGAGTACGTGAGGCGCGTTCTTCCGCGGGCCTGGGTCAGACGTGGATAGGTTCACAGTGGCCCCGAGGTGCAGTTTGGAAGGCTTGCGGCGACGAGTGTCTCTCGCCCGCCTGCCGACATGAAGACTGATGTATTGTGACTTTATTTTACGGATTGAGCAACCATCTTCGAAGTTTGACCAACGACGGTGTGCGGGGCGACAGTGCGTCTCCCGCGCGAGGGCACGGAAATCAGCCTTCGGGGTCGTAGTTCAGACTCTGTCCGAGCCAGCGTTGGACCTCGGCCACACTCATGCCTTTGCGGAGGTGGTAGTCCGCGACCTGGTCTCGATCGATCTTGCCGAGACTGAAGTAGCGGGACTCCGGGTGAGCGAAGTAGAGTCCGCTGACGCTCGAACCGGGCCACATGGCGAACGACTCCGTGAGCTGCATGCCGGTGTTCGCCTCCACGTCGAGCAGCCGCCAGATGGTTCCCTTTTCCGTGTGGTCCGGGCAGGCGGGGTAGCCCGGAGCGGGACGAATGCCGCGGTACGTTTCGTGGATCAGGTCGGCCGGCGCGAGCGCTTCGGCAGCGCCGTAGCCCCAGTCCACGCGGGCCTGCTGGTGCAGGCACTCGGCGAAGGCTTCGGCCAGGCGATCCGCGAGAGCTTCCGCCATGATGGCGTTGTAGTCGTCGTTTGCGGCGCGGAAGCTGTCGCAGAGCTCCGTGAGGCCGATGCCGGTGGTCACCGCGAAGGCGCCGATGTGGTCGCCGAGCCCGGAGCTCTTCGGGGCGATGAAGTCGGCGAGCGAGCGGCAGGGCTCCGTGCCTTCGCGATTCGCCTGCTGCCGGAGAAAGTGGAGCGTCTCGATGACCTCCGCGCGGCTGCCGTCGCGGTAGAGCACGACATCGTCTTCGTCTGCATTCGCAGGGAAGAACCCGTACACACCGCGCGCGGTGATCGACCTCTGCTCGATGATGGTGTCGAGCAGCGCATTGCCTTCGGCGAAGATCTGCCGTGCCTGCTGGCCGTGGTCCACGTGATCGAGGATGCGCGGATAGATCCCCTTCAGCCCCCAGGCGTGGAAGAACGGGGACCAGTCGATGTACTCGCGCAGCCTGGCGAGCGGGAAGCAATCGAGCACACGGACGCCGGTGAACTCCGGGACGGGGAGGTCCTCCGCGCGCCAGGCGATGGGCGTTCGCCGCTGCCGCGCCGTGGCGAGCGGAACCACCGGCTGACGCGGCGCGAGGTGCGACCTGCGGAGCGTCTCGTACTCGGTGCGGTGGCGCGCGACGAACTCGTCCCGGCCGTCGTCGCTGAGCAGGCTGGTCGTGACCGGCACGGCGCGGCTGGCATCGAGCACATGCACGACCGGCTGACTGTAGTGCGGCGCGATCTTGACCGCGGTGTGCGCGCGGCTGGTCGTAGCGCCCCCGATCAGGAGCGGCGTCTTGAAGCCCAGGCGCTCCATCTCCTTCGCCACATGCACCATCTCGTCCAGCGAAGGCGTGATGAGGCCGCTGAGGCCGATGAGGTCTGCCCGCTCGGCCTTTGCGCGTTCGAGGATCTTCTCCGACGACACCATGACGCCCAGATCGATCACGTCGTAGTTGTTGCACGCGAGCACCACGCCCACGATGTTCTTGCCGATATCGTGGACATCGCCCTTGACCGTCGCGAGCAGGATCTTGCCCTGCGCCTTGACGATCTCCCCGGCAGCGACCATGGCGGCCTTCTCCGCCTCCATGAACGGCGTGAGATGGGCGACCGCCTTCTTCATCACGCGAGCCGACTTCACCACCTGCGGGAGAAACATCTTGCCCGCGCCGAACAGGTCGCCGACGATGCTCATCCCCGCCATCAGCGGGCCTTCGATGACCAGCAGAGGGCGCCCGAGTTTGACGCGCGCCTCTTCCGCATCCTGCTCGATGTAGGCATCGATGCCTTTGACCAGCGCGTGGGCGAGCCGCGCCTCCACCGTGTCGTTGCGCCATTCCTCCGCCTTCTTCTCGGTGACCGCCGCGCCGGTTCCCTTCAACGTCTCTCCGAACTCCACAAGACGTTCGGTCGCGTCAGGCCGGCGGTTCAACAGGACGTCCTCGACGAGGACCTTCAACTCGGGGTCGATCTCCTCGTACACCTCGAGCATGCCGGCGTTCACGATGCCCATATCCATGCCGGCCGCGATGGCGTGGTAGAGGAAGGCCGAGTGCATCGCCTCCCGCACCGTGTTGTTGCCGCGGAAGCTGAAGGAGATGTTCGACACGCCGCCGGAGACCTTGGCGTGGGGCAGGTTCTGCTTGATCCAGCGCGTGGCGTGGATGAAGTCGAGCGCGTAGCTGTTGTGCTCCTCCATGCCGGTGGCGACGGTGAGGATGTTGGGATCGAAGATGATGTCCTCGGGCGGGAAGCCGACCTCGTCGACGAGGATGCGGTAGGCGCGCTCGCAGATGCGGATCTTCTCCTCGTACGTGGCAGCCTGGCCGTTCTCGTCGAAGGCCATGACGACGACGGCGGCACCGTACTTCAGCACCCGGGCGGCGTTGCGGCGGAAGGCCTCCTCGCCCTCCTTCAAGGAGATGGAGTTGACGATGCCCTTGCCCTGCAGGCACTTCAGGCCGGCTTCGATGACCTCCCACTTCGAAGAATCCACCATGAAGGGCACCTTGGCGACCTCGGGCTCGCTGGCCAGAAGCTGCAGGTAGCGGGTCATCGCGGCCACGCCGTCGATCATGCCCTCGTCCATGCAGATGTCGAGCACGTTGGCGCCGTTCTCGACCTGCTGGCGCGCTACGCTTACGGCATCTTCGTACTTGCCTTCCTTGATGAGCTTCGCGAACTTGGGTGAGCCCGCGACGTTGGTGCGCTCGCCGATCAGGATGTACACGCCAGGCTGCTGCGTGAAGGGCTGCGACCCGGAGAGACGAAGAGGCCTGGGAATGACCGGTGCGGCGGAGGCTCCTGCGTCGTTCACGCGGCAACCTCACGGCGTGCCAGGCTGCGAGGCGCCGCGCCTTCGAGCGCCCCGGCGATGGCGGCGATGTGCTCCGGCGTATTGCCGCAGCAGCCGCCCGCGATGTTGATCAGGCCGGCGCGCGCGAAGTTGCCCAGATGGCGGGCCATGTCCTCGGGCCCCAGATCGAAGCCGGTCTCCGACAGCGGGTTGGGCAGGCCGGCGTTCGGGTAGCACGAGATCGCGACGTCCGCCTTGGACGAGAGGTCTTCAAGGAACGGATACATCAGGTCCGGACCGAGCGAACAGTTGAGGCCCACGGAGAGCGGCCGGACGTGCGCGACGGCGTTCCAGAATGCCTCCGTCGTCTGGGCGGAGATCAGGGTCTCGCCGCCGCGGCCGACGGCGGCCGAGATCATGACCGGCAGCTCCCTTCCCCCGGCGGCGAGCCCGTCCTCGTCGAAGACCTCGCGGATGGCGACCAGCGCGGCCTTGGCGTTGAGCGAGTCGAAGATGGTCTCGACCAGAAGCAGGTCGGAGCCGCCGGCGATCAGCCCGCGCACCTGCTGCTTGTAGGCGAGGCGAACCTGGTCGAATGTGACCACGCGGAAGCCGGCGTCGTCCGCGTCCGGCGAGTTCGACAGCGAGACGGTGAGCGGGCCGATGGCGCCGGCGACGAAGCGCTGGCGTCCGGTCCGGTCGGCGACGCGGTCGGCCCACTCGCTGCACTGGCGCGCGGAGGTCTCGTTGATCTCCCACGCGAGGTCGTTCAGGAACGGGTCCTCGACGATCTTCTGGTAGAAGGCGGGATCCTTGCGGCCGCCGTGTTCGCGCGGGTCGTCGACGAAGAACTCACTCTGGGTAATGCTGGTGGCGCCGAAGGTGTTGGTCTCGATGATGTCCGCGCCCGCCTCGAGAAAACGCCGGTGGATGTCGCCGATCATCTTCGGCTGGGTGAGCGAGAAGATGTCCCCGTTGTTGAGCAGATCCTTCGGCGCGTCCTTGAACCGCTCCCCGCGGATGTCCGCTTCCGTCATGCCATAGGTGCGGATGGTGGTGCCCATCGCGCCATCGATGATGGCGATGCGACGTTCGAGGATCTGTTTGAGAGGATGTCCGGAGATAACTGTCATAGCTGTCGAATGGCGTGGCAAGCTGACCTGTCGGACAAGCGCCTTGGACCGAGAACCCCTGGGCGAAGCGGAAGCGCTTCTTCTGGATTCTTGCTTCCGCACCCCGGTGAGTGCCGGGATCGGGCAGCCTGGATAGTATTATAGCCACGGCGCAGTGGACGGTACTCTCGCTTCGTGCGCTCTGCACGGCCGATGCAAATACTGCTTCGGATCCGAGGGGTTCCGCGTGGATGATTGGCTCTTCAACTATGCCGTCGAGCGACTTCAGGCGACGAGGGCTTCCGGCTCCGCTGCCTGCAAAGTATGTGGCGGCCAGGCCGACCTGTTCGACATTGTCGATTTCAACAAGAGCTGCCATCGGACGCAGTATCCCCTGGGACTATCGGGGGTCCCTGTCTCCTACAGGATGTGCCACGAGTGCCGGTTCGTCTTCACCGACTTCTTCGAAGGCTTCACGGCGGATGAATGGAAGCGCTACGTCTACAACAAAGACTATGAAACGGTCGATCCGGACTATCTGAGCGTGCGTCCAGCGCTCAATGCACGCGATATCGGCACTCTTCTTCACGGCAGGAAGAGCTCCGTCATCGGGCTGGATTATGGCGGCGGTAACGGGATGACCATGTCTCTGCTACGGCAGGACGGGTGGGCATTCGATACCTACGACCCCTTTGGCCAGACGGATATGTCGCAGGAACGGGTCGGGCGGTATAACTTCTGTTCGGCTGTCGAGGTGTTCGAGCACCTGCCAGACCCGATTGGCTCGATGCGCGAGATTGTGGAAAAGGCGAGCCCGGACCGCCTGATCATCCTGATCGGCACTCAGACCCTGGATGGGAATGTGTCGGACGAAACCCGGCTGTCGTGGTGGTATGCGGCGCCGCGCAACGGGCACGTCTCGCTGTATTCCAAGAAGTCTTTGCAGACTGCGGGAGCACTGTTTGGCCTCGAGTACTCCTGCTTTCGGGGCTACCCGCATCTGCTTACACGAGGATTGACTCTTAGAGAGGCGCAGGCTCTTCTTGTAAAGTTCAAACTGTTGCGGCTGAGACGGCGCTTGTTCCGGTGACCTGCAGTAGCTGGAATCTCACCATGCCGCACCGTCAAGACCTTGAGGAACGCAGGGCAAGCACTTAAGCCAGGGCGCCGGCTTCGTCCTTCGCGGAGGCGATGGAATCGGGCATGGCCGGCGCGGGGACGAGCATGTCTTCTTTGCGCATCACCAGCGTGGTTGCGTTGAGCGAGGCGAGCTCGAAGCCGTGGCCGTGGGTGATGGCGTCGGTCGGGCACGCCTCGACGCAGTAGCCGCAGAAGATGCAGCGGTTGTAGTCGATGTTGTAGACCTTGGCGAAGCGCTCCGCGGAGGAGATGCGGACGGTCTCGGTGTTCTCCGCGGCCTCGATGTAGATGCAGTTGGAAGGGCAGGCCGCCGCGCACAGGAAGCAGGCGACACACTTCTCGAGGCCGTTCTCGTCCCGCTGCAACTGGTGCTTGCCGCGGAAGCGCTCCTGGAACTGCGCGCCACGCAGCGGGCCGGGCCCATCGGGATAGTTCTCGACCTCCGTAGGCTGGAACATCTCGCGCAGGGTGACGCTCATTCCCTTGGCGATCGCGGCCGTGTTTTTCACGATAGACATGCATTAACTATACGTCGCCGGAGCGGGCGAGTGCCAAGGGCCGGCGGGCGATGGTGCACTCCCCAGACGGTTGCACTCCCCAGACGGTGCGGGCGCAGGCGGAGGCGGTGGAACAGCGCATCCCCCCAGATCAGTGCGGGTGCGCGGGGCAGTCCGGTGCGCGGGGCGGGCCGCGCGGGCGGGTCTCGCGGGCGGTGTCTTCGCGGCTTGGCAGACCGGCCTTGCGTGTGGTTCACTTTGTGCCATGGCGACCACACCCACACGACGCACGTTTCTCCGCACGGCTCCTGCCGTTGCGGCAGCCGGCCTGGCTCTCCCGGACACGCTGTCGGCCCTGGCGCAGGCGGGATCGGGTTCCGGCGGCGCCGCTGTGGCAAGGTCGGCCGTGCCGTTCCAGTTCTTCCCCGCGCGGACGCTCGAGACCGATGCGAAGGCGCTCGAAGCGGCTCCCGGCGACAACAAGCTGTTCGACTCGAAGGCGCTCCCGCTCGCCGTCGTGATGACGTGTGAGCAGCGCAAGAGCGCGAAGGAGTTCGAGTGGCACGAGGGGCGAGACCACATCGTGCAGGTGATCGAAGGCTCCACGCTGTACGAGGTGGGCGGCAGGCCGACCGCGAGTCACGCGAACAAGGGGCCAGGCGAGTGGCTGTCGCCCACCGCTACGGGCGCGAAGTCGATCGTGCTGGGCAAGGGCGACATGCTGGTGATTCCGCGCGGCACGCTGCACAAGCGCAGCACGGAAGACTCGGTGACGTTTCTGCTGATCTCGACGCCAGGCGTCGTGACGGGCTGATTCGGGCCATGCAACAGCCCGATTAGCTACTCGATGCCCAGCTTCTTCCAGAGGGCGTCGATCCGGGCGACGACTGCGGGGTCCTGCTGGAGCATGGGCGGCCAGGGGCGGGTGAAGCCTTCGGCGGGCCACTTGCGGGTGGCGTCGATGCCCATCTTGGAGCCGAAGTTGGGCAGGCGCGAGGCGTGGTCGAGGGAATCGACCGGGCCGAGCGTGAACTGGATGTCGCGCTCGGGGTCGATGTTGTTTGCGGTGCGCAGGGTGACCTCGGCGAGGTCCTGCGGGTTGCAGTCCTCGTCGACGACGATGATGCACTTGGTGAACATGGCCTGGCCGAGCGCCCAGATTCCGTTCATCACCTTGCGCGCGTGTCCTGGGTAGGACTTGCGGATGGCGACGATCATGAGGTTATGGAAGACGCCTTCGGGGGGAAGGCAGACGTCGACGATCTCCGGCAGGGTGAGCTGCATGAGCGGGAGGAAGATGCGCTCGACGGCCTTGCCCATCCAGGCGTCCTCCATGGGCGGCTTGCCGACGACGGTGGCGGCGTAGATGGGGTCCTTGCGGTGCGTGATGCAGGTAACGTGGAAGACGGGGTACTGATCCTCCATGGTGTAGAAGCCGGTGTGGTCGCCGAAGGGGCCTTCGGTGCGGAGTTCGGCGAGGTTGACGAAGCCCTCGAGGATGTACTCGGCGTGGGCTGGGACCTCGAGGTCGACGGTTTCGGCTTTGACGAGTTCGACGGGCTTGCCGCGGAGGAAGCCGGCGATGAGGTACTCCTCGACCTCGGGCAGTGCGGGGACGATGGCGGCGAAGGTGGTTGCCGGGTCGGTGCCGATGGCGACGGCGACTTCCATGCGGCCTTCCCGGACTCTGGTGACTGTGTGAGTCGGGATTGAGGATGGGTCGGTGGCGGCGGTGGTTCCGCCGTCGGTGCGGGCCATGAGGTCGACGCTGGCGGCAGTCCCGCCCAAGCGGAGCTTGGACGGGGCACCCGAGTCGTTGTCCGCGGCGGTTTCGGTGGCCATGCGGAGGCGGTCGCGGAGCTGCTCGGCGGCGTTCTTCTGGCGCTGCCAGTGCATGCCTGTGGTCTGCTTGTCGTAGACCTGCATGCGGTACATGCCGACGTTGCGTTTGCCGGACCGCGGGTCGCGCGTGATGACGCAGGGCAGCGTGATGAAGGGCCCTCCATCGAGCGGCCAGGTGGTGAGGACGGGCAGCGCGGTGAGGTCGATGCCCTTGCCTCCGGGCGGTCCGCCGTGGGCGGGCTCGAGGTGGTGAACGACCTGCTTGGAGGCAGCGTCCGACCGGGAGATGAGCCTGGGGAAGAAGCTGCCGACCTCGGCGAGCCTGGGCAGGAGCTTGAGCTTGTCGATGAGGCTGGTGGGCGTCTCCGGCTTGATGAGGGTGCGGATGCGGTCGGCGATGGCGTCGAGCGAGTCGGTTTCGAGCGCGAGGTGCATGCGGCGGAGGGAGCCGAACTGGTTCATGAGGACGCGCGCTCCGGGGTGGCCGGCGACGTTCTCGAAGAGCAGGGCTGGGCCTCCGGGCTGGGAGCGTCCGGGCTGGGAGGCACCGGGGCGGCGGTTGAGCTTGGCGGTGCGGTCGGCTATCTCGGCCATCTCGAGGTACGGGGAGACGGGCTGGCCGATCCGGACGAGCTCGCCGGCCTTGTCCAGTGCTTTGATCCAGTCGCGGAGGTCGGTGTAGGGCACGTTGCGTCGGCTCCGGGGGTACCCCCCACCCCCATACTTTGGTCGTAAAGTATTGATTCGGTTGGGGCGGGTCTGCGAGTACAGCGGTAAAGTATTCTATTTACAGCAGTTACGGGTAAAGTATCTCGAACAAAGGACTTAGCTGCGGATTGCGGCTTGCTGGGCGGCGGCTGGTTGGGCGGACTGGGTGGCCTGGGT
>JALYIA010000165.1 GCA_030776065.1 Acidobacteriota bacterium | reverse complement strand
GCCAAAGTCGCCGAATGGGCCGACGTCATCATGAACCTCACCCCCGACCAGACCGCCGCCAAGGTCTACCACGCCGACATCGAGCCCAACCTGACCCCTGGCAAGACCCTCATGTTCGCCCACGGCTTCAACATCCGGTTCCGCACCATCACCCCTCCCGCCGGCGTAGACGTCTCCCTAGTAGCCCCCAAAGCCCCCGGCCACCGCGTCCGCGAGGTCTTCACCGAAGGCGGCGGCGTCCCCGGCCTCGTCGCCGTCGAGCAGGATGCCTCCGGCAACGCCCTCGCCCAGGCCCTCTCCTACGCCAAAGGCATCGGCTGCACCCGCGCCGGCGTCCTCCAGACCACCTTCACCGAGGAGACCGAGACCGACCTCTTCGGCGAGCAGGCCGTCCTCTGCGGAGGCACCGCCGCCCTCGTCAAGGCTGGCTTCGAGGTCCTCACCGAGGCCGGATACCAGCCTGAGCTCGCCTACTTCGAGGTCCTCCACGAGCTCAAGCTCATCGTCGACCTCATGTACCGCGGCGGCCTCGCCTACATGCGCCACTCCATCTCCGACACCGCCGAGTGGGGAGACTACGTCGCCGGCCCCCGCATCGTCACCCCAGACGTCAAGAAGGCCATGAAGTCCCTCCTCGACGACATCCAGTCCGGCTCCTTTGCCAAAAAGTTCATCGAGGAGAACGAGACCGGCCGCAAGGAGTTCGCCCGCATCCGCAAAGAAGAGGCCGCCCACCCCATCGAGACCGTCGGCGCAGACCTCCGCGCCGCCATGCCCTTCCTCGATCCAGTCAAGGTCGTCGACGGAGCCGTCGTCAAAGCCTGACACTCCACACCCCCACCCACCCACGGGCCGCCTCCCAGTGAGGCGGCCCCTCCCGTCTGCCACACCCCGCCCGCCGAACCCGCCGCACATTTCTCTCGACGCGCACGCGCCTGAGGCCTACACTGCGGAGGCTCGAACAGTACACCCCGCGCCGCCTCGCTCACCCGCCAAGGGCGGCCTCTCTCGGATCTCCCGCACCCGTGGCCCCTCCCCAGCCCCGTTTGCCGAGCAACCAGGCGCATTCCCCAGGCCCCACGCCCCTCTCCCCCATTCAGGTCGCACCTTCGTAACTGCCTCATTCTGATGCACAGCCCATTCGGTACCTAGTGACAAACTCCGAAATAACAGGATTACCGATTACCAAAGACTCTCCAAAAACACCCGGCTCCCCCGAATAAATCCTTTGCAATCTGATTCCCCCACAGTAAGGTGTACCCATAAGTGTCATCCAGGTAGCACAAACAGGTAAGGCACCTACAACTTTAGGAGCACGACAATGTTCAAGACCCTTCCCATTGCACTTCTCGCTCTGCTTGGTACCTGCGCCGCTCAGCAGTCCCATCCCCTCACCCAGCTCCAGGGCTCCTCGCGCATCCTCATGGTGTTTGCGCCCGATGCGAACAGCGCAAACTTCAAGCGCCAACTCGCCCTCATCGAGCACCACAGCTTCGAACTCTCCGCGCGCAACACCGTCGTCGTCCCCGTGTCGGAGAACGTCGGCATCGCCGCTGACATCTTCGGCGGAGAGCAGCTGCCCCTCTCCAGCACCACCGACCAGGTCTACGCCCGCGCCCGCTTCCACGTCGAGCCCAGCGACTTCGTCGTCCTGCTGCTCAACGAGGATGGCGCCGAGCAGCTAAGGTCCCAGAGGCCCGTGGATATCCACGAGCTCGTGGCCAGGCTCGATTCCATGCCGCAGCGCTAGCCCCCGCCCGGGCCTTCTCCTGAACGCCAGGCGGTCGCGGTACACTCGTCCTCTATGGACTCCTCCACGGAAGTCGAGCAGGCAACCGCGGCCGCCACGCCGGTCCTCCCTACACCGCCCGAGCAGATCGTCCAGGCCCTCCGCTCCATTCAGCCCTTCGAGGGCATGAGCGACGAGGAGTTCCTCTGGCTCGCACGGAACGGCATCGAGCAGAAGGCGCCCCCGGGCGCCCTCCTCTTTCACGAAGGGGACCCGCCCACAGGCATGAACATCATGCTCCGCGGAGAGGTCCACATCCGCCGCGCCCAAAGCGGAAACCTCTCCTTCTTCATCGCCCGCATGGGTCAGATCTCCGGCGTCCTCCCCTTCTCCCGCATGAAGGGATACGGAGGAACCGGCTTCGCCGCAGGCGAGGTCTGGACCCTCGACATCCCCAAACACAAGTTCCCCGACATGCTCGCCGCCATCCCCTCCATGGCCCAGCGCTGCGTCTCCGTCCTGCTCAATCGCGTGCGCGAGGTCACCCGCATGGAGATGCAGGCGGAAAAACTCACCGCCCTCGGCAAACTCGCCGCCAACCTCGCCCACGAGCTCAACAACCCAGCCTCCGCCGCCCAACGCTCCGCCGCCAGCCTCTTCAGTGAGATCCGCGAGTTCGGCGACAAAAAACAGCAGCTCGGCGTCGTCCTCTCCGAAGAGGGCCAGTACGCCGCATACCAGCAATGGGCCCGCCTCACCCGGGAAAAGATGGCCGGCTTCCGCTCCAGAGCCATCCTGCCCGATAACCCGCTCGACCTCTCGGACCGCGAAGACATCTTCCGAAGATGGCTCGAAGCCCATCACGTCGAAGAGCCCTGGACCATCGCCGCGGACCTCGCCGAGTCCCCCATCACCATCGCCCACCTCGACGAGCTCGCCAACGCCATCTCCCCCAAAGCCCTCGCCGTCTCCGCCGCCGCCTTCTCCAGCTCCCTGCGCGTCGAGCGCATGGCCGAGACCGTGCTCGACTCCACCGTCCGCATCTTCGACCTCATCTCCGCCATCAAGGACTACTCCTACATGGACCAGGCGCCCATCCAGGAGATCGACCTCCCCCAGTCCCTCGACACCACCCTCACCATGTTCACCTCGCGCCTCGAACACGTCACCGTCCATCGCCAATACCAGCCCGGCCTGCCCCAGATCAGCGCCTACGGCAGCGAGCTCAACCAGGTCTGGACCGAACTCATCGAGAACGCCCTCGACGCCATGAGCCAGAACACCCCCGACGGCGCAGCCGCCGGTACCCTCCGCCTCCACGCCGCCTCCCTCGGCAGCGACATGGTCTCCGTCGAAGTCTGGAACACAGGCCCCGAGATCCCGCCCGACATCGTCTCCCGCATCTTCGAACCCTTCTACACCACCAAGCCCCCCGGCCAGGGCCTCGGACTCGGACTCGACACCGTCACCCGCATCGTCTCC
This sequence comes from Acidobacteriota bacterium, assembly GCA_030776065.1. Taxonomy (GTDB): domain Bacteria; phylum Acidobacteriota; class Terriglobia; order Terriglobales; family Acidobacteriaceae; genus Edaphobacter. The sequence continues at coordinate 5,451 of JALYIA010000165.1, read as the reverse complement.
AAGCACAACGGAGCGGTCACCGTCCGCTCCGACCACACAGGCACCTGCTTCCAGGTGCGCCTCCCCATCGAGCGCGCCCAGGCCTACTAAACCAACCGCCCCACCCAGCCTCGGCGCCCCGATCCAGCATCGCCCCGACCCAGCATCTCCAAGCCCAGCATCCCCCCAACCCCAGCCCCGCCCTCTCACCCACCCACACACACCTCCCGCCGCCGAACGCCGCTCCTTCGAACCCCACCCAAACGAAGCCCCTCTCCCGCTCGAATCACAAAATTTCGCCAAAAACCCCAGCAAACTCGCGTGTCAAGCCCCCAAACCACCCAAATCCAACAAACCAAAGCGAATAAACCGGGGCGTCGAGTTACGCTCCAGCTGATAAACTAAGAGTAGAGATCAAATCAAAACAGCCGCACCAGCCGGCCGCCACCAGCCAGAACGCCAGGCACACCGCCAGCCGCCCCACATCACCCGCAGGACACTCCAACGAGCTCAGAAGTCATCCTGAGCGCCGCCAACCCACCTGCGTCTTCGTTAGACGGAGTCAGTTCGACCCGAACTAGCCGTTTAGATTCTTATATTTACCAATAAGCCACGTAGTATCTTATATTTGCGGACAACCACCTGCCCATATGTAAGATAACAAATGTCTTAGCTATACCCCCTACCCGGGGGGGGGTGGGGTGGACCCGACCCTACTTGGTGATCTCCACGCCGCGCCAGAACGCCACGTGGTGCTTCACCTTGCGTGCCGCAGGCTTCGGATCGGGGTAGTACCAGGCGGCATCGGGGTTCTCCTGCCCGTCGACGACCAGCGTGTAGTACCGCGCCCGGCCCTTCCAAGGACAGCTCGACGACGTGGAACTTGCACGAAAGAACTCCCTCCGGACAGCGTCCTCCGGGAAATACACATTTCCCTCAACCGTCTCGTACGTCTCGCTCTCCGCAATCGTCTGACCGTTCCAGATCGCCTTCGCCATCGTCGTCATCCTGCGCAATCGTCTCAAAGGTGCAGCAGGCGTTCGCGGAGACCACCCGCAACGGCGCCTGGGCCCATCTGGCCCGACCTCTGCACCCCATTTGTACCAAAAATGGTGCCAAAACGAAAGTGTCCTTCTACGATGCGGTCGCATCCCATTGGCTCGTAACGACTTACGCCGCCATCTACCCGGCCGGCATGGGCTTGCCCGGAACGCGCCGCCGCCTCAGGCAGCCACGGGCTCGGGAGCCTCCACCGTCTTCTTGAAGTGGCAGTCCGGCCCCGTGCGCTCCTCCGCGCCCGGCGCGGCCCCCTTCTTCGGACGCCGCCGCGGCAGGTCGTCGTGGTTGTTCGGACACACCAGAAAGGTGCCCTCCTTGTTCGTCACCTCCACCAGGTACGCGCTCTCGCACTCCGGGCACGTCTCGTTCACCAGCCTCTGGTTGCTGGCGAAGTCGCACTTCGGGTAGTGGGTGCAGCCGTAGAACACGTCGCCCCGCTTCGTCTTGCGCACCGCGATGTCGCCCCCGCACTTCGGGCACGGCACCTCGAGCAGCTCCTGCTTCACGTACTTGCACTTCGGGTAGCCCGAGCAGGCGATGAACTCGCCGTACGCGCCGTCGCGCTGCAGCAGCGGCTTGCCGCACTTCGGGCAGGCCTCCTCCAGCTGCACCGGAGGCTTCTGCTGCACCTTCTGCGTCAGCTTGCGAATCGTCTTGCACGGCGGATCCGCCGCATAGTCCGGGCAGCTCATGAACGGACCCCACGGCCCGTTCCGCAGAACCATCTCCTTGCCGCAGTTGTCGCAGAACTCCTTCTCCGGCACATCGTCCGCGCCCGGCGCGCTCAGGTCGGGCTTGGCCGCGAAGTTCTCCTTGGTGAAGTCGCAGGAGACCTGTTCCACCACAACCTTCTTCGCCACGCGCTGCGCCTTCGCAACCGCCGCGGCCATCTCCTTCGTATCCCGGACCTCTTCGGCGAACTCCGTCACGTCCTCGATCATGCCCTTCACGGTCATCGGAAACTGCAGCGCCGCGACGATCTTCTGGGTGACCGCCTTCGCATCCTTCTTCCACGGGCCCGCCGCCACCGTCACCGGCTTCGCCCGGGTGAAGTTCGAGCAGGAGAAGAAGCTGCCGAACTTGCCCCACTTCAACATCAGCGCGCTGCCGCACTTCTCGCAGATCTCTTCGGTCTTCTGCTCCATGCGCTTCACGTCTTCCATGTTGCGCCCGGCCACCACAAGCTCCTTCTCGAAGTGGTCGTAGAAGCCGCTCAGCAGGTCGGTCCAGCGCTCCTGCCCGTCCTCCACCGCGTCCAGCTCCGTCTCGAGCTTCGCGGTGTACTGCGTGTCGAAGATGTAGGGGAAGTTCTTCACCAGCAGGCTCGTCACCACCGTGCCGATCTCCGTCGGCACAAACCGGCCCTGGATCTTCTTCACATAATCGCGATCCTGGATCGTGTTGATGATCGACGCGTAGGTCGACGGCCGCCCAATCCCGCGCTCTTCAAGCACACGAACCAGCGAGGCCTCGTTGAAGCGCGGCGGCGGCTGCGTCGCCTTCTGCTGAGGGTCCAGCCCGACCAGCCCGAGCGACTGGCCGTCCCGCAGCTCCGGCAGACGCCGCTCATCGTCCTCGTCGCTCTCCGCGGGAGCATCGTTGTTCTCCGAGTCGCGTGCGTCCTCCGCAGCCTGCGCCGCCTGCTCCTCGGCCTGCGCCCGTGCCTTCGCCTTTGCCCGCGCGAGTTTGTCCTCTTCCTCGAACTTCAGGTGCCCGTCGAACTTCAGCACGCTGCCCGACACGCGGAAGTCATACGCCAGCCGCGCCTGCGCCACAATGTCGACCGTGGTCTGGTCGAAGACCGCGGGCGTCATCTGGCTCGACACAAACCGCTGCCAGATCAGCTTGTACAACCGGTACTGCTCGTCCGACAGGAAGCGGCGTATCGAATCCGGCGTAAACGTTACGTTGGTCGGACGGATCGCTTCGTGAGCGTCCTGCGCCTGCACCTGCTTCTTGCCCGTATATTCGTTCGGCTTGGCAGGAAGATACTGCGGCCCGAAGCCGGAGACGAACGCGCGCACCTCCGTGATCGCGTCGGGCGAGACCCGGGTGGAGTCCGTACGCATGTACGTGATCAGACCCACCGTACCCTCACTGCCGAGCTCCACACCCTCGTACAGACGCTGCGCCACCCCCATCGTGCGGCGTACGTTGAAGCCAAGCCGCGCGGAGGCATCCTGCTGCAGCTTGCTGGTCGTGTACGGACCGCGCGGGTTGCTGCGGCGCTCCTTCTTCTCAACCGAACGCACGCTCCACCGCGCACCGCCAAGCTCTCCCACCACCTCGTCCACGGCGTCCTTGTCGGGAAGCGCATTGGCGATGAACTGATCCTTGCCCTCCGCGTCCTTCCCGTTCGCCACCCGCGACGGAATGCCGTTCACCCCGACGAAGCGCGCCGTAAACGTCTGCTTCGAACCCGCGTCGAGCTGCGCATCGATGTTCCAGTACTCCACCGGGCGGAAGGCGTTGATCTCGCTCTCCCGCTCGACGATCAGCCGCAGCGCGACCGTCTGCACGCGGCCCGCGCTCAGACCGCGGCGAACCTTGTCCCACAGCAGCGGGGAGATCTGATAGCCCACCAGCCGGTCCAGCACGCGCCGCGTCTGCTGCGCGTCCACCAGGTTCTCGTCCACGTCGCGAGCGTGTTCAAACGCCGCCTTCACTGCCTTCTGCGTGATCTCGTTGAACGTCACCCGCCGCAGCCGCGATTGATCCTTCATCACCGGCGCGATCTGCATCTTCAGGTGCGCCGCGATCGCTTCGCCTTCACGATCCGGATCCGGCGCCAGGTACACATAGTCTGCCTTCGCGGCCAGCTTCTTCAGCCGGTCGACAACCTTCTCCTTGCCGGGCGACACGATCAGCGTCGGCTCGAACGTGCGGTTCTCGAGCTCGACGCCGATGTCGTTCTTCGGCAGGTCCATGATGTGCCCGATCGAGGCCTCCACCACGTACTCGCTGCCGAGATATTTATTGATCGTCTTCGCCTTTGCGGGCGACTCCACGATCACCAGTGACTTTGCCATTTGCTTCCTTTAGGACCCGAAGAATTCATCCCCTGCCGCGGAACTCTCTCCCAGCTTCCGTTTCCAATGCAACCTAACACGATGTGCCGAGGGTAAGTCAAACCGGAGCTCGGCCCCTTGCCCCCGCAGTACAGCACGCGCACCGCAACGGGACGCGACGCCGTCAACTCTGTTTCAGACGCGGCGCAGCTCGTCTCCCCGGGCAGACTCAGCCATGTGCCCCAAGCGCCAAACGCAACAAACGGCGAACCCTACAGACCATGTACGACGCGCGGTTCACCGTCGTTCCACTCAAAAGCAGCGCACGTAATTCTTTCCGGGCATCGACTTCACGCGCCCGTTCAGCTCCAGCTCAAACAGGGCAGTGAATATTTCTGCGGAGCTCAGCTCCGATTCGAGCGCTTCGATCAGTTCGTCCAGCTGCATCGCCTCATCCCGGCGCAGCCGTTCGAGCACGCGGCGCTCCTGCTCACCGAGCGGCCTCTCACCGCCCTCGCTGAATAAGGATGCGCCCGCGGAGCCTTTCGATTCACCGGAGACGGCCGCGAGCTCCTCCTCGAGCGCGATCCGGACCTCCGACGGCAGATCCTCCCACACGTCCTCCCACGTGGCCGTCAGCTTCGCGCCCTGCTTGATCAGGGTGTTCGGACCCCACGCATTCTTGTTGGTCACATTCCCCGGAACGGCATACACGTCGCGGTTCTGCTCCATCGCGCAGCGCGCCGTAATGCGCGTGCCGGAGTACTCGCCCGCCTCAATCACCAGCACGCCCACGCTGATGCCGCTCAGCACCCGGTTCCGCAGCGGAAAGTTCTGCGGCGCGGGAAACGTGCCCAGCGGGAACTCGCTCACAATGGCGCCTCCGGACTCCACGATCCGTTCGGCGAGCCGCTTGTTCTCCTTCGGATACACCACGTCGATGCCCGTTCCCCAGATCGCCACGGTCTTGCCGCCGGCGTCGAGCGCGCCCTTGTGGGCCGCCGTATCCACGCCCCGCGCCATGCCGCTCTGGATCACCAGGCGCCGGGCCGCAAGCTCCCGCGAGAGCATCTCCGCCATGCCCGCCCCGTACGGCGAGGGCTGCCGCGTGCCGACCACCGCGATCCCCGGACGGCTGATCAGCTCCGCATCCCCGCGCACCCAGAGCACAGGCGGAGGATCGTAGATCTCCCGCAGCCGCACCGGGTAGAGCACGTCCCCAAGCGTCAGAAAGCTGCCGCCCGCCTCCCCGATCCGCCGGACCTCGTCCTCGGCGGCTCCCCGGGCGCGGCCGTCGAACACAAACTGCGCGGCGCGCGCCGGCATCCCTGCTGCCTCAAGCTCCGTGAGCGGGGCGTGGAACACCCGCTCTGCCGCCCCCAGGCTGCGCATCGCGCGCGCGATG
>JALYIA010000164.1 GCA_030776065.1 Acidobacteriota bacterium | reverse complement strand
GTCGAGGGGCCAGGGGATGGCGAGGGCGGGGTCGTTCCAGAGGAGGGAGCGCTCGTGGGCGGGGGCGTAGAAGTCGGTGGCTTTGTAGGCGACCTCGGCGAAGTCCGAGAGGACGAGGAAGCCGTGGGCGCAGCCGGGGGGGATCCAGAGCTGGCGCTTGTTGTCCGCGGAGAGGACGGTGCCGAAGGACTGGCCGAACTGGGGGGAGTGGCTGCGGAGGTCGACGGCGACGTCGAAGATCTCGCCGCGGAGGGCGCGGACGAGCTTGCCCTGGGGCTGGAGGATCTGGTAGTGGAGTCCTCGGAGGACGCCGTGGCGGGAGCCGGAGTGGTTGTCCTGGACGAAGCGGGTGGGGAGGCCGAGGGAACGGAAGGTGGTCTCGTTGAAGGATTCGAGGAAGAAGCCGCGCTCGTCTCCGAAGACGCGGGGTTCGAGGATGAGGACGCCGTTGAGCGGTGTGGGGATGAGGTTCATGGGGGAGGGTTCAGGTGCGAGCGGCGGTGGAGGCGCGGTCGAGGTGGACGTATCCTCCGTCGACGAAGAGGTGCTGGCCGGTGGTGTGGGAGGACTGGGAGGAGAGGAGGAAGACGATGGCGGCGGCGATCTCGGCCGGGGTGGTCATGCGGGAGTGGAGGGGGATGTTTCGGGTGATGGCGGCTTTTTTGGTGTCGGGGTCGGGGAAGGTGTCGAGCCAGGTCTTGTAGGCGGGGGTCCAGACCTCGGAGGGGACGACGGCGTTGACGCGGATGCCGTAGGGGGCGAGCTCGACGGCCCACTCGCGGGTGAGGGCGAGCTGGGCACCCTTGGCGGCGGCGTAGCCGGAGGTTCCTCCCTGGCCGGTGACGGCGACCTTGGAGGCGGTGTTGACGATGGAGCCGCGGCTGGCCTTGAGGTGGGGCAGGCAGAGGTGGGCCATGGAGTAGTAGTGCCAGAGGTTGCGGGTGAGGGACTCGAGGAAGCGCTCGGGGGAGCCGTGTTCGAGGCCGACGTTGTCGTTGGTGCCGATGTTGTTGACGAGGGCGTCGATGCGGCCGAACTGGGCGAGGGTCCGGTCGACGGCGTGGCGGCAGGTCTCGGGCGTGGAGAGCCAGCCGGGGACGAAGCCGAAGGGCTGGTTGCGCTGGCGCATGAGGTCGAGGTTGGCCTGAATCTCGGGGCCGTCGTGGTTGAGGATGACGGGGATGGCACCCTCCGCGGCGAGGGCGTGGGAGATGGCGGCGCCGATGCCCAGGCCTCCTCCGGTGACGATGACGACTTTGTCTTCGAGGCCTAGGTCCATGGGGGGTTCCTTGGGTGCGACGGTGGCGGGGCGAGAGGAGTGCCGGGGTGCGACGGTCCCGGGGTGCTAGTCGAGGTCGATCATGATTTTGGTGAAGGCGGCTGGGTTGTCGGCCCAGGCGCTGAGGATGGCGGGCGCCTCTTCGAGGGAGACGGTGGTGGTGATGGTTTCCGCGGTGGGGAAGGTTTGTTGTTTGAACATGCGGATGACCTCGCGGAAGTCTTCGGGGAGAGCGTTGCGGGAGCCGAGGATATCGAGCTCCTTCTGGACGAAGAGGCGGGTCTCGTAGGCGACGTGCTCCTTGGCGTAGCCGATGTAGACGACGCGGCCGGCGAAGGCGACCTCATCGACGGCGGCGCGGAAGGTTTCGGGGCGGCCGATGGCTTCGATGACGACGGAGGGGCCGTCTGCTGCGGTGAGCTGCTGGAGGCTGGCGTGGATGTCGTCGCGTCCGGTGTGGAGGAGGTGTTTTGCTCCGGCTTTGGCGGCGATGGCGAGCTTGCGGTCGTCGAGGTCGATGGCGATGACGGTGGCTCCGCGGAAGGCCGCGGCGGAGACGGCACCGAGGCCGACGCCTCCGCAGCCGAAGATGGCGACGGTATCGGCGGCGGTGACACGGCCGCGGGCGACGGCGTGGCAGCCTACGGTGAGTGGCTCGACGAGGCAGAGCTCCTCGAGCGAGAGGGGCGCGGCGTAGAGCTTTCGGGCGGGGATGGAGAGGAACTGCCGGGTGGCTCCGTCGCGCTGGACGCCGAGGGTCTGGTTGGTTCGGCAGGTATTGACGCGGCCCTGGACGCAGGAGGGGCAGATGCCGCAGCTGGTGTATGGGGAGAGGGTGACGTCCATGCCGGGTGCGAGGCCGAGCTGATTGGCGGGCACCTCTTCGATGGTGGCGGCGACCTCGTGGCCGAGGATGCGGGGGTAGGTCACGAGGGGGTTGCGGCCGAGGAAGGTGCTGAGGTCGGTGCCGCAGAGGCCGATGCGGCGGACGCGGAGGGTGGCCTCGCCCTCGGCTGGGGGCAGGCGGTCCACGTCGATGATGCGGGCCTCTCCGGGGCGGTCGATGCTGAGTGCTCTCATGAAGGTCTTTCCGCGCCCCGGGATGGTGCCGAGGGAGCGCTGCCGGCGGCTGTAGTATACCGGCACGTGTGGGGGGTTGGGGTGCGGGGGGTCAAGGTTTGGCGGTGGCTGCGCCCGGTCTGCCGATGGGTCGTTGGGGGAACCAGGTGAGGCGAACGGTGAGGGCGGTGTCGGACTGGCGGCCGGTCTTGTAGACGGGGGCCTTCCACCACTCCTGCTGGAGGTCGGCGTTGAGTTCGAGGCCAGGGCGGAGGCGCTTGACGAGGCGCAGGTCGAAGCTGTTCTGGGTGGTGCCCTGGGGGATGAAGTCCTTGGCGTTTTTCTTGTTGAGGAAGGAGAGCTGGACCATCTCCTGCGGGGAGAGGTGGTAGGTGAGCCAGGCCTGGCCTCCTTTGCCTTCGCGGCCGACGGCGTCGCCGAGGATGAAGCCTTTGTTGGTGTACCCCTGGGCCTGGATGTACTCGGTATAGAGGTATTGTCCCTGGTTGCTGCGTGACGTGGGCGGGTCGGTAGTGACGCCTTCGATGCGGAGGTCGAGGCGTGGAATTCCGGGGAACTCCGACAGGTAGAGGCCGGGGCGGATGCCCGCGTGGCGGGGAGCGTCCACGGGGCTGACGTCATCGTGGACGAGGGAGTCCGCGTAGAGGGTGAGCCAGTGGGAGAGGAAGGGGAGGCGCCAGCTGAAGTCGAAGGTGCCGAAGCGTGCGCCGGGGTCGTAACGGGACTGCTTTTCCGCTAAGGAGACGTTCTGGAAGCTGAAGAAGCTTTTGAGGAAGGTGTGGAGGGTGATGGGTTCATGTCCCCGGCCGCCCCAGATGGTGGAGCGGGAGAAACCGAACTCTACGTTTGCCGTGGGCTTGAAGTTGATTTTTTCGAGGTGGATCCATGGGGAGTTGGGGTCGGTGTGTCCCTTGAGGCTGCCTACGAAGAATTCGTAGCGGAAGGGGCCGGTGAGGCGGGATAACAGCGGGACACGCAGGGGTTCGGTGCGGTCGATCTGGAAGGCATAGATGTTCTCGGCGTTGTTGCTGTAGAGGAAGCTGCCTCCCGTTGTTGGGGCGAGCCAGTGATCACTCTTGCCGATGGAGATCTGGTGGTTAAGGAGGCGGTAGGAGAGGTTGGCCTCGACGATGCGCAGCGCGTCGGTAGAAGCGATGGGTCCCTTTGGGATGGTGGATTGCACGGGATTGGACGCGACGGGAACGAGGTCAATGGTCGAGACGGTGTTGAAGAGGGCGGGAGAGTAGCCGTCGGCTGAGGGGGCGTGCTGGTACTCGGCTCTGACATAGAGGCTGAGTGGCCCCGCCTGAGCTGTGCCGCTGATTCCTTCGATGCTATTGAAGCCAGCCTGGTAGGGCCTGGCGTAGTCATTTGAAAGTGTCTGCCCGAGATGGAAGCTGTCGCGGAGGGGTGTGCCTGTGATGCCCTGGAGGCGCAGGTAGGAGCTTTCGAGCAAGCTGGAGGCGCTTCTCCAGGGGGAGGTCTGAGCGGACTGTTCCGGGAGGT
>JALYIA010000163.1 GCA_030776065.1 Acidobacteriota bacterium | reverse complement strand
CCTCCTCCGCTAAACCGAACCGCTAACCACACACCCCTAAAAGCCCCGCAAAATCAGCGGTTTGCTTGACACTTGGCAGGCACAATCTTAAAGTCGAAGTTGGCGGTTTGTTTGCCAGCTTTCACTGTTTTCCGTGTATCCAATGCAGAACTATCCATACATCTGGAACTACTTTCCGCTGATCCTGCAGGTCATGGTCGCCGCCGCGCTCGCTGGCGGCATGGTCGGGGCCTCCTACCTCATCGGCAAGCACAAAAACTCCCGCACCAAGCTCGGCGCATACGAGTGCGGCATGGACCCCGTCGGCGACGCGCGCGGCCGCTTCTCCGTCCGCTTCTATATGGTCGCCATGCTCTTCATCCTCTTCGACGTCGAAGCCGTCTTCATGCTTCCCTGGGCCGTCATCTTCCGCCGCCTGCCGGCCCTCACCGGCTCCCGCCTCTTCGGCTTCTGGGAGATGCTCGTCTACCTCGGCTTCGTCGCCGTCGGCCTCTTCTACGTCTGGAAGAAAGGCATCCTCACCTGGGCCGAAGACAGAGGAGACCTCTGACATGGGCGGCACACCCACACCCCTTCCCGTCCCCAGCCCCGGCCCCACCGCCCAGGCGCCCGGCCCGCACCCCGGACCCGAGCCCGGACCCAATCCCCTCGGGGCGCCCGCAACCAGCGTCCCGGAGCCCTGCTTCGGCAAAGAGGCCGTCTTCGCCGCCCTCCCCGGCCACCCCGCCGTGAACGCCCTCGCCCCCCTGGCAACCGACGCCAAGTGGGATCGCCGCGAACTCTCCGTCACCGTCCCGGCGCACTCCATCGTCGCCGCGTGCGAGGCCCTCAAGGCCGCCGGCTACACCTTCTTCGAGGACGTCACCGCCGTCGACTGGTACCCGCAGGAGCCCCGCATCCAGCTCTCCTACTCCCTACTCTCGCTCACCCGCAAGCAACGCATCCGCATCATCGTCCGGCTCTCCTCCGACACCCTGTCCGCCCCCTCCGTCACCGGCGTGTGGCCTGCGGCAAACTTCTACGAGCGCGAGGTCTTCGACCTCTTCGGCGTCGACTTTCCCGGACACCCGCGCCTCACCCGCATCATGATGCCCCTCGACTGGCAAGGTCATCCGCTCCGCAAGGACTACCCGGTCGAGGGGTACAGATAAGCCATGGCAGCGGCTTTAGGAGTTGCTTTCCTGTTTGCTGCCGCACTCGGGCAGCCGACGGCGGTGCGCCACCTGCAGACACCGAGCTACAGGATCACCATCACGGAGTTTTGCCCGATGGACTTTGACTGCGCTCACGTGACGTATCAGGGCGTCAGCAACTCCGGCAAGGCAATCACGCTGCACGGCGCTCATATCTGGCACGACTGCCCCGGCACTCACGACCCCTGCCACCCCATCGGCTACCGGTTCAAGAACGGCGGCATCGTCTACCTGGTGACGGAGGACGGCTCGCTGCTCGTCACCCAGGGAACCAAGTACCTGGTCCAGGAGAAGGGCACGTGGGACGACAAGTAACCCAACCGAACCGCACCAACCCGCTCCACGGAGGAGCTTCCACAAGATGCCGCCTGTAGCCGCACCCGACATGATCATCCCCGGAGTCGAAGACGTCATCGACGACGCCACCCAGCACGGCACCGCGGGCATCGGCGAACACTCCATGGTCCTCAACATGGGCCCGCAGCACCCCAGCACCCACGGCGTCCTCCGCCTCGTGCTCGAGATCGACGGCGAGACCATCGTCTCCCTCGCCCCCGACATCGGCTACCTCCACACCGGCATCGAGAAGACCTGCGAGGCCAAGTTCTACCAGCAGGTCGTCCCCCTCACCGACCGCGTCGACTACCTCTCGCCCATGAGCAACAACACGGCCTACGCCCTCGCCGTCGAAAAGCTCCTCGGCCTCGAAATCCCCCCCAAGGCCCAGTGGCTCCGTGTCCTCTTCAACGAGCTCATGCGCCTCAACTCGCACCTCGTCTGGCTCGGCACCCACGCCATGGACATCGGCGCCCTCACCGTCTTCCTCTACTGCTTCCGCGAACGCGAACAGCTCCTGCGCATCTTCGAGGCCGTCAGCGGACAGCGCATGATGACCAGCTACATCCGCATCGGCGGCATCGCACTCGAGCCTCCACTCGGCCTCTTCGACACCATCCGCGCCTTCCTCGACGTCTTCCCCTCGAAGATCGACGAGTACGAGAGCCTGCTCACCGGCAATCCCATCTGGATCGGCCGCCTCAAGGGCGTCGGCTACATCTCGCCCCAGGACGCCATCGCCCTCGGCGTCACCGGCCCCCCGCTGCGCGCCGCCGGCATCGACTTCGACGTCCGCCGCGATATGCCGTACTCCTCCTACGAGAAGTTCCAGTTCAACGTACCCCTCTCGACCGAAAGCGACGTCTGGGCACGCTACGTCATCCGCCTTCAGGAGATGCGCGAGTCCGTCAAGATCTGCCGCCAGGCGCTCGACGGCATGCCCGAAGGCCCCATCGTCGCCGACGCCCCCAAGATCATCCTGCCCAACCGCGAGCAGATGAAGACCCAGATGGAATCGCTCATCCATCACTTCAAGATCGTCACCGAAGGATTCGCCGTGCCCGCAGGCGAGGTCATGGCCTCGATCGAATCCCCCCACGGCCTGATGAGCTACTACGTCGTCTCCGACGGCACCGCCAAGCCCTACCGCGTCCACATGCGCAACGCCGACTTCGCCAACCTCCAGGCCCTCGAAACCATGTGCAAAGGCCGCCTCCTCGCCGACGTCGTCGCCGTCATCGGCTCCCTCGACATCGTCCTCGGAGCCATCGACCGCTAACTTGAACTCCTCGCTCCACACCGAACTCTGGACCTCGTGGGCCTCCCTGCTGCGTTCCTACGCCGCCGCACACGGGCTCAACACCCACCAGTTCGCCGTCATCGAGTTCGGAGAAGACGAGATCGTCGTGCGCTACGGCAGCAAGTGGGTCCGCTTCACGCATGACGGAGTTGAATCGAGCGAGGGCATCACGTCCGCCTTCGCACTCCATGAAGATGGCACGGTCAGCATAGGCGCAGAGACGGATGAGATGGATATGGCAGCCGAGAGGATTACACGTACGCTGATGTTCTCGTGATTCTTCCGCGTCGGCTTCAGCCATTCCTTGGCCGCGTTCACATTATCGTTGGTGTTGCGGCTGCTTCGTTGTTGCCGTTGCCGTTGCTTCTGAGATAGGTCCGGGCTTCAGCCCGGACACCACGGACACTCACGAACGGCGTCGCCTTTTCCAGCAGACCACGATTGCGGAACTGATGATCGAATGCCTTCTGCGCCACCGCGACCAGGGCCGCTTCCTCCTGCACGCCTTCGTGCTCATGCCGGACCATCTACACCTCCTGCTTACTCCGTCGGAGTCCATTGAAAAGACAGCACAGCTTGTGAAAGGCGGCTTTTCTTTCGCCGCACGCAAGCAATACCCACGTGAGGTCCGGCAGGCCGGCTATTACGCGCATCGTGTAACGGACGCGAGGGACTATCACCAGCAGATGGCATATATCGGGAGCAATCCGGTGCGAAAGGGATACGACGGGCATCGCTTTGTTCACACAACGGGAGAGTGGCGGATGGACGACACACCCGAGGCATTTGTGGGGGGCCGGCCAGGTCGCGGGGGCTAAAGCCCCATTTCTAACGGAGCCCCGGAATGTCTGGGCTGAAGCCCAGACCTATCTTGAACGGCCTCCCTGATCTTCAATGGCATGGATCAATTCCTCGAGCTACAAGCACCACCCCACCGCGATGCGATATTCTTGATCGAAGATCCCTTTGGAGTCCCATGGCCGCAATCGCCAACACAATCTTCTCGCCCGAGCTCGCCGCCCGCTTCGACAAGCTCGTCACGATCTACCCGGTCAAGCGCTCCGCCCTCATCCCCATGCTGCTCTACGCGCAGGATGAGATCGGCTTCCTCTCCGAGCCCGCCATCCAGGAGATCGCCAAACGCCTCGACCTCTTCGACATCGACGTCCGCTCGGTCCTCAGCTACTACTCCATGCTCCGCACCAAGCCTGCGGGCAAATACAACATCCAGGTCTGCACCAACATCTCCTGCATGCTGCGCGGCGGCTATGAGATCCTCGACCACTGCAAGGCCACGCTCGGCATCGGCCACAAGCAGGTCACGCCCGACGGCACCTTCTCCCTCGAAGAGGTCGAGTGCATCGGCGCCTGCTGCTGGGCCCCCGCCATGCAGGTCAACTACGACTTCCACGAAGACCTCACCACCGTCAAGGTCGACGAGATCCTCGCCTCCTGCCGCGCTGGTCGTTCTGATCCAGCCCAGGGAAAGGACGTGAAGTAGATGCCCACCCTCGTCTCCCACCCCGATGAAGCGATCGTCCTCAAGCGCCGCTGGGGACAGGGCGCCGCCGCCATCGACAAGTACATCGAGCTCGACGGCTACAAGGCCGTCCAGAACGCCATCGCCCAGGGCCTCGAAGCCATGCCCGCCTGGATCATCGACACCATGAAGGCCTCCGGCCTGCGTGGCCGCGGCGGCGCAGGCTTCCCCACCGGCATGAAGTGGTCCTTCGTCCCCAAGGTCTCCGCCAAGCCCAAGTACGTCCTCGTCAACGGCGACGAGTCCGAGCCCGGCACCTGCAAGGACCAC
>JALYIA010000162.1 GCA_030776065.1 Acidobacteriota bacterium | reverse complement strand
CCGCGGACGGGCAGCCGGCCGGGCTTTGCCAAGAAGTTCGTCAGCGGAGCGAGGCCGGCCCGGACAGCGGCTCCGCCGACGGAGTCCGGACCGAGACCACCGCGCCGCAAGTTCAAGCCGAAGGGTGACCCGTCCGCATGATTCCCGGCCGCCCGAGCGAGAGCCCGCATCCCACACCCGCCGCCCACGGCCGCCGGCCTGTCATCGCGATCGACGGCCCGGCGGGCGCGGGCAAGAGCACGCTCGCCGCTCATCTGGCCCGGCGCTTCGGTTTTCTGAACCTGGAGACCGGCGCGATGTACCGTGCGCTCGCCCTGAAAGCGATCGAAAACGACCTGGCGTTCGAGGACGAGGAGCCTCTGCTCGCCCTCGCCGCCGGCACCCGCATCACGCTCCAGCCTCACCCTGAGGGCAACCGCGTCCTGCTGGACGGATTCGATGTCTCCCGCCGCATCCGCGACGCCGACGTCACGTCCGCCGCGTCCCAGATCTCGGTTCACCCGCGGCTGCGCGGCTGGATGGTGGCCGAACAGCGCGCGCTCGGGCGCGGCGGCGGCGTCGTGATGGAGGGCCGGGACATCGGGACCGCGGTCTTTCCCGACGCCGAGGTGAAGATCTTTCTGGATGCGGCTCCCGAGGTGCGTGGAAGCCGGCGCTTCCGGCAAGCTCTGCCGACGCTCGACAAGCCTTCGCCTGCGCCCAGAGCGGCGGGCGATCTGGCGGGCGATGAAGCAGCGCGCCTCGAGCAGGTGGCCGTGCTCGAAGAGATGCGCGAGCGAGACCGACGCGACCGGACCCGGGCGGACTCACCCCTGCGGCCGGCCGACGATGCCGTGATCCTCGATTCCACCGCGATGACGCTCGATCAGGTACTCGCCGAGGCGGAACGAATCGTCCGCGAGCACCTCCCGGAGACGAAATCGGAGGCGGAAGCTGCGATTTGAGCTCCTGTTGCACCATCCCTTGTGCAATCAGCATTATTTCCCACTTTTTCCTCACCAAACCTTGCTCTGTATGCTAACCTTCACTCATCGTTTGAAACAGATTGGTTTCTGCGACGTTTGTGCAATGTCGACCCCGATTTGGATTCTTGCGGCAAATTCATTTGTACTAAGGAAATAGCAGACATGGAACAGGGAACAGTGAAGTGGTTTAACGATGCCAAGGGGTTTGGCTTCATCAGCCGTCAAAACGGCGAAGACGTGTTCGTGCACTACTCGGCCATCAACTCGAACGGGTTTAAGAGCCTGCAAGAAGGCCAGGCTGTGCAGTTCAACGTAGTCAAGGGGCCAAAGGGCTGGCAGGCATCGGACGTTCAGCCTCTCTAGTTCAGTCTCTCCAAACAGAGGACTGCACACCCATACAAGATTCGCGAAGAGGGACGGTCAACCGCCGCCCCTCTTCGCCATTTAAGCCGCACGCTTAGGATCCCCGCCGCGCTCTACGGCGGAGTCGCTCCCTCGCGTTGCGCCGGAGCCGTCTCGACCGGCGTCACGTCCGGGAGCACGGTGGCGGTGGCGCGGAACTTGCGGTAGTCGGAGTACGCGATGTTCAGGCGTCCCGCGAACTTGAACAGCAGCAACGCCCGCGCCTGACCCTGCGCGTCGATCCGTGCGGGCAGCCACACCTCGCCGTTTACCCGTGCCTGGTCGAACGCGAAGTGCGTGTCCTTGTGGATGTCCGCGACCACGCCGCCGCCGATCTTGAAGTCCCTCGCGAAGCGCCCTTCGAGATGCACGATCACCTTGTCGGCCTCATCGATCCAGACCGTTCCGGCCAGATCTTTCATCACGTCTTCGGCGCGATTGTGCGTACTGGTGTGCTGGTCTCCCGTGTAGTCGACGGCGATCGTCGCGCGGCCGTTCCGGTCGACCCGGCGCTCGTTGGTAAAGGCGCCGAGCTCGAGCAGCCGGGAGACCGTCACCTCGTCGTGACCGTGCGGATCCGTCTCCTTGCCCCTGGCGTCCTTCTCTTCGCGAAGCTGGTGCTGCTTGCGCGTCTCCTTGTCGATGCGTTCGTCTTCCTTCGCGAGCTCTGCCGGGGAGAGGTCTTTGCCGTCCCTGCGAGTGACCTTCTCCACCGGAACGCCGTTCAGCCAGAAGTGATCGGCCTCCCGCGACGTGGTCTTCTTGACCTCGCCCCCGGAGCCAAGCTCCTGCATGGTCTGGACGGAGTGAAACAGGTAGCTCTTCTGAAGCGTCTCGGAGGTGCGCTGGTTTGTCTCGACCTGCCGCATCAGGGCGGCGATGTCCGGCAGCGGAGTCTCGCCGGGCGCACGCTCCGCGTCTTCGGTGGCAGGCTGCGGGGGCGAGCTCCCGGCCTGACGTGGATGACCGAGTACTGCATGGCCTTGGGTGCTCAGCAGGAGGAGTATCAGGCACCGGAGCGTGGGGGCAACCTGTCGCATGCGCCCTTCCAGTGTAGAGTCTTTCCCGATCGGGACTGAATGTCCGGCCGCAGGGGATGTGCAGAGAAGCCGCAGCGTGGAGGCAGAGAGGCCGCAGGCGGGATGACCCGTTTGTGGCAAGCGCAAGCCGTCCGATTATCGTTATACCGGATGCCAACCGTTGCTTGAAGGGTCTAGCATAGGGAGCGTGTTGTGATGCACAGCGCGCAGGCGATGCACCTGTCTGCCCCGGAGGCGCAGGTCTCTCCCCTTTGGACGCTGCGCCCGACGACGACACAGACATCCCGACGACGACACAGACATTTGGACCAGAGGACCGGAATGGCCACCAAGACACAACGTGAGACACCCACCGCGACGGTTGACCCCGTGGCCGACGCCGCCCAGCGCGAGACGATCTTCGACATCTTCCGACGCTGGGGCTACCTGCAGGCAACACTCGACCCGCTTGGGCAGTACCTTGCACCCGAGCCGTTTCCGGCCACCGTTCCGGAGGGTGAGTACGCGGCTGAGGCGCGCAGCTACTACTGCGGGACCATTGCGGCGGAGTTCATGCACATCACGCAGCCCGAGCAGCGCCGCTGGCTTCAGGAGAAGATGGAGCAGACCGCGCCCAGGCCCGATCAGCGGCGCATCCTTACGGGCCTGATCCGCGCCGAGCTGTTTGAACAGGTGATCCAGTCCCGCTATCTGGGGACCAAGCGGTTCTCGCTCGAAGGGCTCACGGTACTCATCCCGTTTCTGGAGCAGCTTCTCGCATCGAGCGCAGAGGCCGGCGTGACGCGGTCGGTGATGGCGATGAGCCATCGTGGACGGCTGAACGTGATGACGAACACCATCGGCCGCCCTGCCAGCGAGCTGTTCGCGAAGTTTGAAGACGTGGACCCGCGCAGCACCATGGGCGGCGGCGATGTGAAGTACCACATGGGCGCCACCGGAGACCTTCGCACACCGACCGGCAAGAACGTAGCCCTGCACCTCGTCTCCAATCCCAGCCACCTTGAAGCGGTCGATCCAGTCGCCCTCGGGCGCGCGCGCGCCAAGCAGACGCGGGAAGGCAAGCAGGGCCGCGATCGCGTGCTGCCGATCATCCTCCACGGGGATGCGGCGTTTGCCGGCCAGGGCATCTTCGCCGAGAGCCTGGTGCTCGGGGCGATACGGGGCTACGACGTCGGCGGCACCATCCAAATTATCGTCAACAACCTCCTCGGATTCACCGCGGTGCCGGAGGAGTCGAACTCGTCGCGCTTCTCATCGGACATCGCCAAGCGCCTGCCGATCCCCATCTTCCACGTGAACGCGGAAGATCCCGACGCCGTGATTCGAGTCGCCACCATTGCGGCCGAGTACAGGCACCGCTTCCAGTCCGATGTTGTGGTCGATCTGATCGGCTATCGGCGGCACGGTCACAGCGAGGTGGACGATCCCACGGTCACGCAGCCTCGCCGGTACGCCATCATCAAGGATCATCCGCCGCTCTACAAGCTCTACGCGCAGCGGATCGGCGTCGACGCGGAGGCCGAGGTCCAGGCGACGCAGCGCGAGTTCCTTGAACAGCAGAAGATCGCCAGCAAGGCAGACCATAAGCCCGTTCTCGCCACTCTGCCCGCCTACTGGAGCCCCTACCGGGGCGGCGGCCTGGAGGCCGAGGACGACGTGCCCACAGGCCTGCCGGTCGAGCGTGTGGCCGAGTTTGCGCGCCTGACCACGTCCGTCCCCCAGGGCTTCCGGATCCATCCCAAGGTGAACAAGCTGTTCGAGCAGCGGCTCGAGATGGCCGCCGGGACGCGCGCCTTCGACTACGGGATGGCCGAACTCACCGCGTTCGCTTCCCTGCTCGCCGCCGGCACCCCGGTCCGGCTCAGCGGCCAGGATTCCCAGCGCGGGACCTTCAATCAGCGTCACTCCGTGATCGTCGACATCGAGACCGAAGCCAAGTACATCCCGCTCGCACATGTGGAGGGCGGAGCCGAGTTCGAGGTGTACAACTCCATGCTGTCGGAGGCTGCCGTGCTCGGGTTCGAGTATGGCTTCTCCCGCGACTACCCGGAAGCGCTCGTGCTCTGGGAGGCCCAGTTCGGCGACTTCGCCAACGGAGCGCAGATCATCATCGACCAGTTCATCTCCGCCGGCGAGGCCAAGTGGGGTCTGCTGTCGGGACTCGTGATGCTGCTGCCCCACGGCTACGAAGGCCAGGGGCCCGAGCACTCCAGCGCCCGTATCGAACGCTATCTGCAGCTCGCCGCGAACGACAACATGCAGATCTGCCAGCCCTCCACCGCGGCCCAGTACTTCCATCTGCTGCGGAGGCAGGCGATGCGCCCGTGGCGCAAGCCGCTGATCGTCTTCACGCCGAAGTCCATGCTCCGGCACGCCGATGCCTCCTCTCAGCTTGCGGACTTCGCCGTGGACCGCTTCCGCAACGTGATCCCCGACGCCTCCGTCACCACGCCGCGCCGCCTGCTCATCTGCTCCGGCAAGATCGGGCACAACCTCCGGGTCGAACGCGAGAAGCGCAAGGACAACTCGGTCGGCATTATCTTCCTCGAGCAGATGTACCCGTGGCCCGAGCAGGAGATGCACGCCGCGCTCAGCATGCACCCCGCGGCCTCCGAGGTCGTCTGGGTGCAGGAGGAGCCGGCCAACATGGGCGCGCTGTTTTACGTGATGCCTCACCTCCGCCGGATGGCGGCGGATCGCGCCGTGCTGAGCGTGAAGCGTTCGGCGGTCGCGAGCCCCGCAACCGGCTCCGCGAAGGCACACGAGCTCGAAGAGAAGACCCTGATCGACCTCGCGTTCGGGGCCTGAGGCTCGGGTTCGATCGCAGCCGGTTCCCCCGCGGGCAGGACCTCAGGGTTCTACCCGCGTTCCGTTTCCAACGGCGCCGACAGACCGCCACGGTATCCGTCCATCACCTGCTGCGTCACCCAGTCGGTCTGGATGGCTTCTTCCATGGGACACGCAAGCGGGGCGCCATCGAGCACCGCAGCAACGAAGTTCGCGATCATCGGAAGGTGTACGTTGGCGTGCGTGGGATGCTCCTCCCTCACCTCGCCGCCCGGGAGAACAAGCGTCAGCGCAGGCCCGTTGAGCGGCGTCAGCTCCAGCGCGCCCTCGCTGCCGACCACGCGCAGCTCATCCCGCGCGATCTGCGAGTTCCACCGCACGTCGACGACCGCGTGCACCCCTCCGCGATACCCGATCAGCGTGGTGGCGCAGTCCTCGACCGGCAGCATGTGGAGCCCGTTCGAGAGCATCCCCATGGCGCGCTGCGGCCTGCCAAAGAGCATGTTGCACACATCGATCCGATGAGAGGCGACGTCGTAGAGCGGCCCTCCCCCTGCAAGCGCGGGATTCTTCAGCCACCCGCGATCGGGGCTCTCCAGCCATCCATGGTAGGACGCCGAGACCGCAGTCGGCTGCCCGATCGCACCCTCCTCCAGCAGTTCCCTTGCGCGAACGACCTTTGGGTAAAGTCGCCGGTAGTACGCCACACCGGCGTGCAGGCCGGAGGTCCGCGCAGCGGAGGCCATCTCCATCGCCTGGGGGTAGTTCATCGCGACCGGCTTCTCGCACAACACATGCTTGCCGGCACGCAGGGCTGCGAGCGTCTGCGCATGATGCAGCGCCACCGGCGTTGCCACGTACACCGCCTGGATCTCGGGATCGCCGAGCGCCTCGTCGAGCTCCGTGTACACACGCGCCCCGGGATACGCCGCTGCCTTGGCGGGATCGCGCGTGAGCAGAGCGTGCAGACGGCTCCGAGGTTCGCCGAGGATCGCAGGAAGCACACGCCTGCGTGTGATGTCGCCGATGCCGATAACCAGCCAATGGACCATGCACCTACTCTATCCCGCGGTATGCGGCGTGGGGTTCGCGATCTCACGGGCGTAGATCTGGTAGCTGATGCGGGGCGGCTCCTCGCCGCGATGGAGCGCCCATACCCTGGTGCGAATCTCCTCATCCGCCGCCGTCAGTCGCTCGCGCGCTCGCAGATACTCCAGCCACGACTCCATGATGAACGTCTCGTGCAGCTGTTCGTGCTCCACCGCGTCGCGATAGATTCCCCAGCGCAGGGCTCCATCGCGCAGCCGCACACCCCGTAGCTGATGCACGCTGCGGGTAAACTCGGCGTAGTTCTCGAGCGGGATACGGTAGTGAACCGAGATGCGCACAGGGCCGGCGAGCGCAGGGTCGCTTGTGTCCTCCTCGGGGAAAGGAAGCAGCTCGGGCGCTGCGCGGTGTGCAGTCTGTGGCGTCGTATCCGGCACTCCGCCGCGCAGCACATGGAAGCGGCTCACAAACGGGTACGTCACCACCAGCCCCGCCGCGGCCGCAAGCAGAGCCCTGGGCGTGGAGGAGTGCTCCGCGACGAAGCCCCACAGCACCGACCCTGCGGCGAGGCCGCCCTGGAACGTCATCAGGTACGTGCCCAGCGCACGAGCCTGAACCCACGCCGGAACCGACACCTGAACCGACGTGTTCAAAGACGCCATCGTGCTCGTCCAGCAAAAGCCGGATACCACCAGCGTGCCGATGACCACCGCCGGGCGGTGCACCAGCGCGAGCACAACCAGCGTGAACGCGTTGTAAAACGTGCCGGTCGCAATAATCTGATCCACGGACAGAATCCGTCGCACCCGGGGCAGCAGCGTAGCCGCAATCACCGCGCCCAATCCCAACGACCCGTTCAGGATGCCGTATCCCATTGCGCCCTGGTTCAGGTCCCGCTTCGCCACCACCGCAAGCAGCGACCAGATCGCGGACACGAAGAACGTAAACGTGAACGCGCGGATCAACGAGGTCCTCAGATCGGGCGCGTATCGCACATACCGGAGTCCCGAGCGGATCGAAGCCGCAATCCGCTCCGACGGCAGCGTGGACTTGAACAGCGGCACGCGCTTCCAGTTCACCAGGACCCGGATGACCGCGGCGAACGAGATCGAGTTCAACAGAAACACCCAACCCGCGCCTGAGTCCGTCGTCTTGAACGCGGCCACCATCAGGCCGCCGAGCGCAGGACCAAGCGCCCGCGCCAGGTTGTTCGAGGCCGCATTCAACGCCACCGTCTCCGGAATCAGCGCGCGCGGAACCAGCTCCGGAACGATCGATTGCCACGCCGGATTGTTCATCGCCGAACCGATGTTCAGTAGAAACGTAAACGCCAGCAGAGCCCACGGAGAGACGTGGCCGAGAAACGTCAGCACCGCCAGAATCGCCACCGCCCCCAGCATCCAGCTCTGCCAGAAGATCAGCAGACGCCGTCGCTCGAAGATGTCGGCGGTCGCCCCTGCAAGCAGCCCCAGGGCCAGCACAGGAAGGCTCGCCGCGGTCTGCATCAGGGCGATCAGCAGAGGAGACGCGGTCAAGGACGTCATCAACCAGGTGCCCGCGGTATCCTGCATCCACGTGCCGACGTTCGAGACCGTCGAGGCGATCCAGCGGTCGCGAAACAACGCAATCCGCAGCGGCGCAAACCCGCTTACCGCGCGCTGCGGCGCAGTATCCTGGTTCGCATTGGGAGTCTCAAGGGGCACACGTCTAGTGTACGGACTGCAAATAGGGTACGGACTGCAAAGCAGGGCCGCAGGACGGCATGCCTGGGCGCCGGCGCTCCTCTCGGTGGAGGGAATCCTGTCAGACGGGGGTCAGTCCAGCAATCCGCGTGGGCGGTCGTGCGTCAGGCGGTCCGGTCAGGCGGTCTTACGCGCAGTTCCCCGCGACGACGCGCCGTTCAGCGACTTGGCCGATGCGTTCTTCTTCATCCGCCGAATCATCTGCGCCAGGGTGGTCTCGTTCATCGCGAGCACACCTTCCGCACGAACCCGCTTCAGCAGACCCGCGATCGCGGGGTCACCGAGCAGAAGCCAATCCCCCTCGGTCGCCAGGTACACGTCACCGAGGCCGATTTGCTTGGCAGGAAGCTTCAACCTCGCCCCTCCATGGGGACCCTTGCGCTGCTCGATCAAACCGCTTTTCTGGAGCAGAAGAAAACACCGGCGAACCATCACTGCGCTCTCTGTGAGCTCATCTGCAATTGCCGCCGAGGTGTGCATGGATTCAGGTTCCGCAGCCAAAACCGACAGGATTCTGAGACTTAAACCAAAACGACCGCTTTGTGCCATGCAGAGCAAGCTACCACAGCAAACGTGAACCCGACTACCGGCAAGAACCCCCACTCCGCAAAATTTTCCAGGCAAAAGTCAAGCGAAAAGCGGAGGTCCGAACGACTATCTTAAACCGCTCCCCAGCCCGCTCGCCAACCCGCTTCACAGCCCGCTCCACAGCCCGCTTCCCACCCGCTTCCCAGACTGGCCATCGCGCCACGCTCATCCCACGCCTCCACGCACCCGCGGCGGCACCCCGCGCCGGGCACCCCGCGGCGGATGGGTCCATCCGCGTTCGCATGCTAGCATTCGACTGGTGAAGATCCTGTTTGTTGGTGACGTGTTCGGCTCGGCCGGGCGCCACATCGTACGCGAGCATCTGCCGCACGTCCTCGAAACCCACACCGTAGACCTGCTCGTGATCAACGGCGAAAACGCCGCCGGCGGCTTCGGCATCACCCCCGCCATCGCGGAAGAGCTCTTCGATCTGGGCGCGCACGTCATCACAACCGGCAATCACATCTGGGACAAGCGCGAGATCTTCGAATACATGAGCGTCCCGGCCGACTCCCACGTCCGTGGCCGCCGCATCCTCCGCCCCGCAAACTACGCTTCGGGAACGCCCGGCTTCGGCGTCTACGAAGGCGAACTGCCCACAGGACAACCCTACGCCGTGCTGAACCTGCAGGGACGTGTCTTCATGTCGAGCTGCGACGACCCCTTCCGCAAGGCCGACGAACTGCTCGCCGGCATCGAGCGCAGCTCGGGCGCAAAGGTCATCCTGCTCGACATCCATGGCGAGGCCTCAAGCGAGAAAGTCGCGCTCGGCTGGTACCTCGACGGACGCGTCACCGCCGTCCTCGGCACCCACACCCACATCCCTACCGCCGACGAGCGCCTGCTCGAGCACGGCACGGCCTACCAGACCGACGTCGGCATGAGCGGCCCCTACGACTCCGTCATCGGCGTCGAAACCGAGCTCGTGCTGAACCGGTTTCTTACCGGCATGCCCGGCAAGTTCGAGCCCGCAAAGGGCAATCCCAAGATGTGCGCCACGCTCGTGGAGTGCGACGGCGGTACAGGACGCGCGAGCGCAATCCGCCGCATCATGCTGGGCGAGTGACACGCGCCCGCCCACGTCTGCGCGACGAACGCATCTCCTCGTGGCCTCTCGGGCCGCAACGCAATGTGGCCCAGCCCACGTCGGCAGTAGCGACGGAATCGGTTACACAATCCCGAGCTCTACTTTGCGTCGCCGCCGATCGCCACCACGACGTAGCTCGCCGGCCCGCTGCCCACGCTCCTCAGCCGGTGGTTCGTACCCGAGGCCACAAAGATCACATCCCCCGGCCCTGCCCCTTCGGACACGGTCTTTCCCGCGCTGTCGTCATGATCGAACTCAACCTCGCCCTCGCGGATCAGGATGAACTCCGTATGCCGGATCACATGCAGGGGCGCGGGAGCCGCTCCTGCAGGCTGCATGGTCTGGTGCAGGTTCACCCACTCGCCGGACGACAGCCTGCCGTGCGTTATGCTGCGGCTCTCTCCCCCGCTGCGCGTGGTGCGGGCCGGCTGATCGCGCAACCGGAAGACGCGCGCGTCCTCCAGCACCGCACGCCCACTCGAGCCCGCCGGCCCGTCCGGTGTCTGGTCGACCGGGCGCGCCGGCTGTACCGTCTTCACCGCGGGAGCCTCCGTCGCATGCACCTGCATCGCTGCTGCCCCCAGCGCCGTTCCAGCGCCCGTCAGCGCCAGGGCCGACAGACCCGCGCATACATCCCGCCGCGTTACGTCGCTCATGGACACACATCCTACGCCGCCCGCCTGCACCTTGTACCCTAAGCAAGAGAGCCCTCCATGCACCTGATCGACTCCCACGCCCACCTCGACATGATCCCGGCCGATCGGCTCCCCGGCGTGCTCCAGCGCGCGTGGTCCGCCGAGGTCCGCACCATCCTCGCCATCGGCATCGGCGAAGGCCCGGGGACCATGCACCAGGCCTTGGAGCTCGCCGACTCCCTCGCGGGCGCAGACTCGCACACCCCTGCCGTGTATGCCAGCGCGGGCATCCACCCGCAGCAGGCCGGCCAGGCGACGCCCGACGCGCTTGCGCGACTCGCCACCCTCGCCGCCCGCCCGCGCTGCCTCGCCGTCGGCGAGATCGGCCTGGACTTCTACCACGCCGACAACCCCGACCTCCTCGCGCAGCACTCCGCCTTCGTCGCCCAGCTCGAGATCGCCGCAGCCGCCCGCAAGCCCATCCTCATCCACTGCCGCACCTCCGAGCTCGCGCGTCCCGACGCCAAGGCCCGCTACGGCACAGCGGACGCATGGCAAGACCTGCTTGCGCTGCTCGCCCTCCACTGGCAGCCGCACGGCCTTCCCGGGATCATGCACTGCTTCTCGGGGACCGTGGAGCAGGCCCGCCGCTCACTGGACCTCGGCTTCCTTCTGTCGTTCGCCGGAAACCTCACCTACCCCGCGGCTACTCCCATTCGGGAAGCGGCCGCCTTCGCCCCCGCGGACCGCATCCTGGTCGAGACCGACGCGCCCTTCCTCGCCCCCATTCCCCTGCGGGGACAGACCAACGAGTCCGCATACGTCGCCCACACCGCCGCGGCCCTCGCCCGGCTCCGTGCCATCCCGCTCGAAGAACTCGCCGCCCGGACCACCGCGAACTTCCACACCCTCTTCCCTTCCACCGCCCCGCAGGCACAATCAGCCTGAACGGTGCGCAGCCTCACTCTCCGGCATAATAGAGAGCGCAAAGGATAAACCCATGGCATCCGACAACAGCTTCGACGTAGTCAGCAAGGTAGACCTGCAGGAAGTGAAGAACGCAATCGAGCAGGCCTCAAAAGAAGTAGGCGCGCGCTTCGACCTCAAGGATTCCAAATCAAAGATCGAGCTCGAGGGCACGGAGACCATTCAGCTCGCGAGCGCCAGCGAATACACCCTGAAGGCCGTCATCGAGATCCTCTCGCAGAAGCTGGTCAAGCGGGGCATCTCGCTCAAGAACCTGGAATACGAAAAGCTCGAGCCGGCTACGAACTCCTCCGTCCGCCAGAAGATCAAGCTCAAGCAGGGCATCAACTCGGACGCTGCAAAGAAGATCGTGGCACAGATCAAAGAGTCCAAGCTGAAGGCCCAGGCCTCCATCCAGGGAGACACCGTCCGCGTCGTCTCCAAGGACCGCGACATCCTCCAGCAGATCATGGCGAAGCTCCGCGCCGGCGACTTTGGCGTAGAGCTCCAGTTCACGAACTTCCGCTCCAACTAGGCCGCCCTCCGGCGCGAATCGCCGCCTCATACCGCCGCGCGGACGGCGATGCAGACCCCCGGCTTGACTCCAAGGCGACGGCACAGGGCAACGGGCCGGGTCATCCGGCCGTTGCTGGTCGCCGCCGCCGTGCTGGCAAGCGGCTGCTCCCGGTTTGTGCTTGGCTCCCTGTTGCCGGCATGAACAAGCTCCTTACCTTTGGTGATTCTGCTCCGTGCCTCTGGCGCCTCCGCAGCGCCCTGATACTCTAATCACCAGTGAGCGCACTCTCCATCGCGAACGTCAAAGAGGTGTTCGATCTTCTCCGTGACGACCTCGCAGCCATCGAGCAGGAGTTCACCACCCGATCCAACTCCCCCGTCGCGGTCATCACCGACATCGCCCAGTACCTGATGGCTGGCGGCGGAAAACGCATCCGCCCCATGCTGCTTCTGCTCTCCGCCAAGGCGCTCGGCTGCACCACGCACTCCCGCATCCGCCTCGGCGCCGTCGTCGAGATGCTCCACACCGCCACCCTCGTCCACGACGACATCATCGACGAAGCCCATACCCGCCGCGGCCGCCCCTCCTCCAACACCACCTGGGGCAACTCCAAATGTGTGCTCGCCGGCGACTGGCTCTACATGCAGGCCTTCGCCACCGCGCTGGAAGAGCGCAACTTCCGCGTCCTCGATCTGCTCATCTCGCTCACCCAGCAGATGGTCGAAGGCGAGCTCCTGCAGACCGAAAAGCTCGGCCACCTCATCAACGAGGAAGAGTACTTCGACCTCATCTACCGCAAGACTGCCTGCCTCTTCGCCGTCTCCATGCAGCTCGGCGCAGCCGTCTCCGCCTCGCCCTCACTCGGCGATGCGCAGCCTCCTGTCTCGCTCTACGATCAGCCGATGGGCGAGTACGGCCGCAATCTGGGCCTCGCCTTCCAGATCGTCGATGACGTCCTCGATCTCACCGCGGAGGAAGATGTCCTCGGCAAGCCGGTCGCCTCCGACCTCCGGGAGGGCAAGGCCACGCTCGCCGTCATCCACGCCCTCGAGCGCGGCACGGGCGCCGATCGCGAAGCCATCCGAACCGTCCTCGCCGAACGCAGCTTCGCCACCGTGTCGCACGCGCAGATCCTCGAGATCCTCCACCGCCACGGCTCCCTCGCCTACGCCATGGACACCGCCTGCGCCTACGCCGAGGCCGCCCGCCTCTCCATCGCCGATCTGCCGGACTCCGACGCCAAGCGCGCTCTGCTCTGGGTCCCGGGCTTTGTCACCTCCCGCGACCGCTGAAGCAACCTGGAGCCGCCCGGTTCGCTTCGCCGTCCGCTCCGGATTCACTTCAGCCGCAACCAGGTAGCCGCGCCCCGCGCTAACGGTCCGGTGCGACCGGTTCGTCGTCGCCGCCGGTCTTGAACTCGACCGCCTTCATCGCCTCGCCCTTGCCCCGCGCAAGCACCAGGACCCGCCCTTCAGCCTTCTCCAGCTCCGCCCGGCAGCCCTCCGAGAGCCTGACCCCCTGCTCGTACAGCTCAATCGACTGCTCCAGCGTCAGCTCCCCGCCCTCCAGCTTCGCCACCACGGCCTCCAGCCTGTTCAGGGACTCCTCAAACGCCGCCATGTCCGCTCCTCGTCTTCTGCTAGAGTCTACCCCGCCCGCTTACAATACAGTCGCATGCCGCCCATCAACGACATCGCCGAGTTGGTCGGAGCACCCGCCGCCCACGCCGCCTACACCATCCTCCGCGTCTCCGGCATCCCCACCGCCACGCCCGCCTCCCTTGTCTTCGCCGCCGACGCCGATAGCCTCGTCCACGCACTCAACTCTCCCGCCGGCGCCATCCTTACCCGGCCCGAGCTCCTCGACCCCGCGCGCACCCACAGCCACGCCATCGACCCCTCCGACCCGCGCCTGCTCCTCGTCCCGGATCCACGCTACGCCTTTGCGCTCGCCGCACAGTACCTCGCCGCCACCGAGCGCAACGCCGGCGCGCACCCCACCGACGCGCCCTCCATCCATCCCACCGCCGTCCTCGCGCCCTCCGCGCAGATCGGCCGTCGCACCACCATCGGCCCCCACGTCGTGCTCGGGGACTCGGTCGTCATCGGGGACGACTGCACCCTCCTCGCCTCCGTCACCGTCTACGCCGGCGCGATCCTCGGCGATCGCGTCATCGTGCAGGCGGGCACAGTCCTCGGCGCCACCGGCTTCGGCTACGCCCGCAACCCCGCGTCGGGTGCGTACATCCCCTTTCCCCAGATCGGCAGCCTCGTCATCGAAGACGATGTCGAGATCGGCGCCAACGCCACCATCGACCGCGGTGCGCTCGGCGAGACCCGCATCGGAGCCGGCACAAAGATCGACAACCTCGTCCACATCGCTCATAACTGCCGCATTGGCCGCCACTGCATCCTCGCCGCGCAGACCGGAATCTCCGGCTCCTCCGTCATCGAGGATGGAGCCATCCTGGGCGGACAGGTCGGACTCGGCGAACACGCCCACGTCGGCCCCGCGGTCATCCTCGGCGGAGGCGCAGGCGTGCTCAGCCACAAGAAGCTCTTCGGTCCCGGCCAGGTCTTCTGGGGACGCCCCGCACGCCCCCTCAAGCAATACCTCCGCGACCTCGCCCGCCTCGCCCGCAGATAACTGCCGGCGCACCCGCACCCCATTCCGCACCTGTGCCGCAGCCCGCGCGGCAACGCACGCCGCAGCTACAGCCGCGGTCGTGGCCGCTGCGGTTGTATACTGCAAGGGCAGCAGTAATCCTGCAGGAACCCAGGTCGGAGCCCGTACCGTTGACGAATCGAAGTCTCTTTGCCCCACGCGCCATCCCTGTTCAGTCTGAGACTTCTCCGACTTCACCACGCAATCCGTCCGCCACCGCCCGCACAGGCCTTGTCTCCGCTTTGCTGCTCGCCCTCGGCACCCTCGCCCTCAGCTCGTGCCACTCCGCGAGCTACTACTACTACAAGTTCCCGTCGGAGACCTACGCCGGCCGCCCCGTCCCGCCGAGCAAGCTCGCCGAGCGCGTCATGATCTC
This sequence comes from Acidobacteriota bacterium, assembly GCA_030776065.1. Taxonomy (GTDB): domain Bacteria; phylum Acidobacteriota; class Terriglobia; order Terriglobales; family Acidobacteriaceae; genus Edaphobacter. Next base: position 5,787 of record JALYIA010000162.1, on the reverse strand, counting down.
CTATACCGCCAACGGCTCCTCCGGCGGGCTCGCCATCGTCGACGCCCTCCGCGACATCCGCAGCAACGTCGAGAACACCATCGCCTCCTTCTCCATCAGCGGCTACAGCTCCGGATACCCGGTCAGCATCCTGAACTTCCCGGCCGAGACCACAGGCTACGTCTACTCCTCCTCCGACGGAAGCCTCACCCGGATCAACTACTCCACTGAGGCCTCCTCCGGCTCCGTCGGAACCTTTCAGTCCGGCAACAACGCCGTCGCTGTTCCCCAGGCATTCACCCGCTACTACGGCGCGGAAGAGAGTCTCGGCATCCTCGAAGTCGTCGACACGTCCGGGGGAGGCACCTACACTCTCAACCTCCCCAACGTCTACCAGGTCGCAGCCAACGCGGGAGACACCGTCGCCCTCGCCATGGTGCGCAACTCGAACACCCTGTACCGGGTCTTCAAGCTGAGCCAGAGTCAGTTCCCCACCCAACAGGCCGCCATCGCCTCCACCGGCTCGGTGGACTGCCAGCCGCAGATCAACCCCGTCTACTGCGTCGTCCCCGTCTCCGGCACCTTCGACCGTCCCACGGGCGCCTACTTCTCGCTCGACGGCACCACCGTCTACGTGCTCAACTGCGGCCCGGAGTGCGGCGGCACCACCGCGAGCGTCACCCTGCTGCAACAGGGTCCGCTCAACAACAATGTCATCCCCACCGTCGCCAACCCGGGCACGCCGTTCATCACGTCCATCCCGGTCCCCGGCGGCGTCACGACCGCGCTCTCCGACGGCACCACGCTCTACGTGGCCGGCCAGCAGCTTCAGCCCGATGGCCTCTTCGCCGGCTTCCTGTCCACCATCAATCAAAGCACCAACAAGGTCACCGGCCAGTACTCCATCTCCGACGGCACCCATAGCAAGCTGCTCTTCGGCGACGACAACACCCTCTGGGTCGGCTCGCAATACTGCGCCAGCGGGGAGCGCGCAAAGCTCGGCCAGAACTACAACTGCCTCACCATGGTCCAGCTCGGAGGCAGCACCATCAAGGCGCAGGTCGTCCCCAATGTCACCCCCGGCGGCACGACCGTCGTCCCATACCCCAACGAGAACAACAACCAGTACTACTACGGAAGCCTCACCGGTCTGTGCTGGGTTCAGAACTACCACAAGATGTATACCGCGTACGGCGGCCAGGTCCACGTCTTCTCGACCACCGACGGCTCAGAGATCAACAACCAGTACGTCACCGTTCAGGGAACCGCGCTGGACGTCGCCTACATGGACGCACTCACCGACGGAGCCGACTGATCGATCCCGCACCGCCGCGAGCCTGAAGCCGCACGCTCTTCCGGACCTCGGACACGAACCCCCGGTACTCCGTGCCCGCGGGCGCCTGGACCACCAACGGCGCCAGGCAGAACCGGGAGCCCGGCCCACACCCCGGGGCAGACGCTCCGCACGGCTGACTAGGCTCCGCACGACTGACTGACGAGCTGCTTCACCGGCTACCCAACCTCCCACCAACGCCGCGCGAACCCCCACCTCCCCGACCACACCCAGCGGTCAGGCGTAGGACTTCACCCGGTTGCGGCCGGCGTTCTTCGCCTGGTACAGCGCCTCGTCGCTCTTGCGCACGGCCTCTTCCCACGAGTAGCCCGTCATCGAAGCTACCCCGAAGCTCGCCTTTGGACGCATACGAGGCGTGCGCAGCCGCTCGATTCCACGCCGCAGGTTTTCGGCGATCTCCACCGCGCCTCCCTCGGCCACGCCCGGCAGCACCACCAGGAACTCATCGCCCCCCAGCCGCGCGACCGCACCCTGGCCCCCGACCGCGCCCACCAGAAACTCCGCCACCGCACACAGAATCGCATCCCCGCACTCGTGTCCCCAGGTGTCGTTCGCCATCTTCATGCCGTCCAGATCGAGCATCACGGCCGATACCGGCTCGCCCTCACGGTGCGCCGTCCGCAGGCGCCGATCCACCATCGCCCGCAGACCCCGGCGGTTCAGAACCCCGGTCAACGCATCATGCTCCGCAAGCCGCGTCAGTTCGCGGCGTAGCTGCGCCGAGGAGAGAAACAGAAACCCGAAGGCCGTTCCCCCGTTGGCCAGCAGCGCTCCGATCAGCATCACCGCCATCGCCCGCGTGCTCACCTCCAGTATTCCGCCGGGAGTATGGAGCAGAGCCACCGCACGCGTCATCTCCACCGCCGCGTACACAAACAGAATGCCGCCGCTGAACCACACAGCGCCGCGCATGCCGGGCCTCAGGCTGGAAAACAACAGCGCCGTCGTCAATCCCAGTTGCACCGCGAGAGAGACGGAGAGCAGCACCATCGACGCCGTGCCATCGCCGTGCAGCAGCGTCAGCCCGCTCAGGCAGCACACGGCCAGCAGGCCGATCCCAAGCTGCAGCTTCCAGGCCACCTGCCCTCGTCCCACCACCTCCGCAAAGCTGCGGTGCAGGAAGATCAGACCGGCCATCATCAGAAGATCTCCCAGCAGAGTGGAGGCCACCCGCGGAAGAATCCCGCCCAGGCTCAGCACAAGCCAGGCCACGCCCCGACTCAGGTTCGACCAGGCGAACCAAGTCCCGCCGCGCATCGTGCCGTAGATACGGCCGTTCAGAGTCACAATGGCAGCGTACAACAGCAGAAAAATCAGGTTTACAAACGTTAACGTGCGAATGTCCATAGGCCCGCTTTTTTTCAACTTATGGCGCTAGTGTACCCATGAACCCACCGAAGTGTGCAACTATTTTTCGCTGCAGAGGAAAATATTTACCTCCCCTCTCCAAATAGCCGCTCCCGCGCAAACCCCACAAACCCTTCCGAAACATACGCAGGAGCCGACACCCGAAACCGCCGTATCCCCCGCAGCAAAACCACCGAGACCCCCGCCCAGACCTCCCCCTCCGGCTCCTCTCCGGTCAGAAGAAGCGCGTCCGCCCGGTCCAGGTACCGCAGCGCACTTCGTTTGAAGTCCGAGACCTGAGGATCCAGGACAGCCGCGTACAGGTCCGGCCGCACAAACCGCAGCACGCTGTTCGACTCCACAATCACATTCTCCGCCGCCGCCATCTCCCGCCGCAGCGCCGGCATCGCCGCCGCCAGATCCCCCTGCCGCGTCCGCACCCACAACGACCGCACCGCGCCCGCCTCCAGGTACCGCGAAGAATCCGTCCCCGAGTCCCGCTCCCGCTCCTCGCTGATCGCCACCGGATGCTCCGCCGAGTCGCACTCGCACGGCTCCCCGTTCGCCGAGCACACCCCGTGCCCGAACTGCGTAATCTTTACCGCCGTCCAGCGCGCCTCCGGCAGAGCACGAATCAGCCCCGCCACCACGCTCGTCTTGCCGATGTTCCGGCTATGTCCGCCAATCACCACCATCGCCACGGCTTCACCCGGCAAAGCCAAGCTCACAAACCGCTCCGCCTCCATTAAGATAGAACAAACAGCCCAGAGGAATCGCCATGGCAAGCGCAGCACCCAGCCCCACCCCCTCCCCCATCTCCCACGCCGCCGCGCCGAACGCCCCCGACCGCCTCTTCGCAGGCGCCCGCGTGCTGGGCGACGGAGCCATGGGAACCATGCTGTACGCCCGCGGCATCTTCATCAACCGCTGCTACGACGAGCTCAACCTCTCCGCGCCCGACACCATCGCCGCCGTCCACACCGAATACCTCCAGGCCGGAGCCGAGATCATCGAGACCAACACCTTCGGTGCAAACTCCTTCCGCATGGAGCGCTTCGGCCTGCGCGACAAGGTCGCCGAGATCAACCGCGCCGGCATCCGCATCGCCCGCCAGTGCTGCGCCCAGATGTCCGACAAGCAGGCGTCGGAAGCGTTCGTCGCCGGAGCCATCGGCCCGCTCGGCGTCCGCCTGGAACCCCTCGGCAAGATCGGCCTCGACGAGGCTCACGCCGCCTTCGCCGAACAGATCGCAGCCCTCGCAGAAGGCGGCCCCGGTGTCGGCGCAGACCTCCTCATCGTCGAGACCATGACCTCGCTCGCCGAGGCCTCCCAGGCCGTGCTCGCCGCCCAAAAAGTTGCCCCATCGCTCCGCATCCTCGTCATGATGACGGTCGACGAAGACGGCAACTGCCTGGACGGAACCTCCGCCGAAGCCGCCGCCGCCACCCTCACCGAACTGGGCGCGGACGCCGTAGGCTGCAACTGTTCTGCAGGCCCGGCAACCGTCCTCTCGGTCATCGAACGCATGCGCTCCGTCACCCACCTCCCACTCGCCGCCATGCCCAACGCAGGCATGCCCCGGGAGGTGGAAGGCCGCAACATCTACATGGCGTCGCCGGAGTACATTGCCGGCTTCACCCGCAAGTTCCTCCACGCCGGAGCCTCCTTCCTCGGCGGCTGCTGCGGCACCACGCCAGCCCACATCCGCGCCATGCGCTCCGCCGTCCGCGCCCTCGAAGCCCAGGAGTCCAGCGACCAGCCCGCGAACACCGGCACCGCCCAGGCCGATCCCGAAGCCGCCGTCGACTTCGCCCCGCTCCACCGCCCCAAGCCCCTGGCCAGCAAGGTCGCGCCCCCGCCACTCGCCGAGCGCTCGCACATCGGCGGCATGATCGCCCGCAGCGAGTTCGTCACCCTGGTCGAGATCGTCCCTCCCAAAGGCATCGACTGCTCGAAAGAGATCGAAGGCGCGCGCCTCCTCCACTCCCTCGGCGTCCACGCCATCAACGTCCCGGACTCCCCCCGCGCCTCCGCCCGCATGTCCGCGCAGAGCCTCTGCGTCCAGATCCAGCAGGGGGTCGGCATCGAGACCGTCCTCCACTACACCTGCCGCGACCGCAACGTCCTCTCCATCCAGTCCGACCTCATCGGCGCCTCCTCCATCGGCCTCAAAAATATCCTCTGCCTCACCGGCGACCCGCCCAAGCTCGGCAACTACCCCGACGCCACCGCCGTCTTCGACGTCGACGCCATCGGCCTCACCAACCTCGTCCGCAAGCTCAACCACGGCCTCGACCTCGGCGACAATCCCATCGGCGCGTCGACAGGATTTACGGTGTCCGTCGCGGCCAACCCCGGCGTGCCGGACATCGACCACGAGGTCCGCCGCTTCGCCTACAAGGTCGAAGCCGGCGCCGAGTACGCCATCACCCAGCCGGTCTTCGACATGCGCCTGCTGGAGGCGTTCCTCAAGCGCATCGAGCAGTTCCGCATCCCCGTCATCGCGGGCATCTGGCCCCTCACCAGCCTGCGCAACGCCGAGTTCATGAAGACCGACCTCCGCGTCTCCATGCCGGACGAGATCCTCGCCCGCATGAATACCGCCTCCGTCACCCCCGAGACCGCCCGCGCCGAAGGCGTCCGCATCGCGCAGGAGATGCTCGCCGAAGCCCGCCCCATGGTTCAGGGAGTCCAGGTCTCCGCCCCCTTCGGCAAATACACCGCCGCCGCCCAGGTCCTCGGCTTGGCCTGACAGAGCCTGACGGCAGCGACATCGCGGGCGATTGCGGCTCCAACAACACCGGCCCGAACCGCGTCGTCACCCTGCCGCGAACGCGCCAGTCCTGAGCACCAGCAGCTTCCCAAGCACCAGCAGCTTCGTGAGCACCAGCAGCTTCGTGCACCGTGCCGAACCGCCGCCCATCCCGCTGCCTGATCTCCCGACGCCTCCCGGCCCCCACCCCACCCACACACCCCAAACGCGCAGACGCCCATACCCCAAACCCCAGACCCCAGACGCCAAACCCCCAATCCCCCAAACCCCCATACCTCCAATGCTCCAAACGTGCAAACACCTAAACTCCTAAACCCTGTTTGCATCCCCGAAG
>JALYIA010000161.1 GCA_030776065.1 Acidobacteriota bacterium | reverse complement strand
TCGGATTGTGCTTCGACAATACCTTCGTGATCGCCGCGGTCAGCGTCGTCTTGCCATGATCAATGTGCCCAATCGTCCCAATGTTCACGTGCGGCTTAGACCGGTCAAACTTTTCCTTCGCCATGACGCTCTCTCCTGATTGCTGGCCGGACGTGATCCGGCGTTCGGGTAAACAAAATGTTGTTTGGGCGCCTCAGTAGTAGGCGTAGAGCTTGAAGAACTCGCTCCGCAGTTCGGGCGAGACCTTTTCGAGCGTCGCCAGATAAAGCTCACGGATCTGTCCCTGGTCGCTGTCATTCATTCGGGTGTAGTCTGCGGCGGCCGCCGTGCCGAGAAGGCTCTTCCGCAAGACCGATTCGAAGTCGCGGATGCGAAGCCCGGCCCGCTGCGTCCCGCGCAAAAATTCTCTGATCCTGCCTGGAGAAAACGCCAGTTCGATGGCAGACCGGACCGAATCGAACGCCTGGACATCTGAAACCGGAAGAACTGCCTGCTCGTGCAATGCGCTCAAAACTACACTCCTGCTGCAGCGGGAACCAGGGGCAGTATGGAGCGGGAGACGGGAATCGAACCCGCGACCAACAGCTTGGAAGGCTGTGACTCTACCACTGAGTTACTCCCGCCTGCCCTGCGACCTGAAAATCTGGAGCTGATGATGGGGCTTGAACCCATGACCTCTCCCTTACCAAGGGAGTGCTCTACCACTGAGCTACATCAGCAATTCCGTGTTCGCAATGCCGAAACGGCGATTCGCCGGTACTCAGCAATGCCGTACTTCACTAAGCTACTCGAGTCTGCGCCAGCTTGATCCACTACCACTGTACCGCGAACCAAACCGCAGAATCATCATTCGAAATGCGGAAAACCCCAGCATCAACCATGCAACCGAGCGAAACGGGCCAGACTCCATCGTCCGCCATACCAGAACAGCCAGTACAGCGAGAATCAATACACCCACGGCACATCGGCCATTGCTTTGAGGACTCATCTCCATGAGACCCCTCCCGGCTGTTTCGTCAACAACCAAACTGATGGTGCACAGGGGAGGATTCGAACCTCCGTAGCGCATAACGCGGCAGATTTACAGTCTGCTGCCATTAACCACTCGGCCACCTGTGCATCCTGCCTGCTCACTGCTTCGGAACGCAGCCACTCACCCCGGGACCCCGGTGTTCCATCCCTGCGGGATCCACTCGGATCGCGCAGTACAGCCGGGAGGAGCAGGTGTGAGAGCCTGCATCACCGGAGCGGCGCGCAGAAAACATCTGAACCTGTACGTACTTCGATCGCAGCTTCCTTGCTTCTTTTGAGTTGGACGGAGCTTCTGGAGCTGGCGAAGGGATTTGAACCCATGACCCTCTGATTACAAATCAGATGCTCTACCAGCTGAGCTACGCCAGCCCAAACAGCCAACAGCGCTGCCTACGCGATTACGCCTCGCGAAGAACAGCGCAAATCAACTTTAGCATGCGGCCCCGCGGACCGCAAAGACCCGACCGGCGCCGTGCTACTCGGCAGGCCGCTGAGTTAAGCTGATGCTAGCATGCACCTTCCCCCATTCCTCCGGGCCACCATGCGTAAGCGAACCCGCTACTCGCTTCTCCTGATGCTCGTGCTGGTCTCCGCCCTCGTCGTCGCCGTGATCCTGCGCAAGACGGCGCCCCCTGAAGTCGCCCGCCTGCTGCCCGAATCCGACGCCATCCTCTACGTCAACCTCCGGCCACTCCGCGCGGTCACGCACTTTGATCGCGGCACGGTCACCCGCAGCCCCGGGTTCGCCCAATTCATCCAGGCGACGGGCATCGTACCGGAGCGCGACATCGACGCCGCCGCCTTCGCCCTCCATCGCATGGAGAGTCCGGGCGGCCCCAACGGGCCGGTTGCCTACTCCGAGGTCTTCGAGGGCCGATTCGACGGCGATCGCCTGAACCGCTACCTCTCCGGCATCGCCAGTTCGCGCGAGGACTACGCCGCACATACCGTCTACACCGTCCTGATCGAAGGCCGCACGCTGCGAATCGCGCAGCTCGGCTATGACACCGTAGCCGCCTCGAACATGCCCACGCCCGAGCAGATCCACGCCATGCTGGATCGCTATCGCGCCGCAGCCTCTCCGTTCTCCGGCTCCTCTCTGCTTGCGGCCCGCTTCCACGATGTCCCGCTGCTCTCTGCCGCGTGGGGCATCGGCCATGTCGGGCTGCCCTTCTCCGAGCGCGGACGCATCACGATCTTCGGTGTCGGGCTGCCGCTACCCGAGGACACCACCTTCGTCGCCAGCCTGCGCTATGGAGTGGGCGCCCTGCATCTCAGGGTGGAGCAGATCGCTCCCACCGAGGCCGACGCGAGCCGCTCAGCCGAATCTCTTACCGCCCTCGTGCACCTGGTGCAGGCGGTCCAACCCAAGATCGATGCGCACACCGACGCGCCCCAGGCCGAAGCCATTCGCGAGTTCGCCCGGTCCATCTCCGTCGAACAGCACCACGATCGGGCGATCGTCAACGCCTCGGTCTCCACCGAACTCTTCCGCAGCCTCACCGCACCCGCAGAGACCGCCCCATGACACCCACGCATCCGTCTCCTGCCTCGACCGCCTGGCTGATCCGCCACGGCGAAAGCGTCGCGAACGCCGGCGGCCCGGTCACCAGCTTCAGCGAGATCGCCCTCACCCCGCGCGGCCATCAGCAGGCCGAGATCTTCGCCAGGCGCTTTGACCGGATCTCCCCGCACCCGCCCACCCGCATCGTGCAATCCCCATACCTGCGCGCGCGCCAGACGGCGCACCCCCTGATCTGCCGCTTCCCTGACGCACCCGTCGAAACCTGGCCGATTCACGAGTTCACCTACCTCGATCCCGACGCGACACAAGGCCTGAACGAGACCCAGCGCGCCCCGTTCTACGCCCGGTACTGGGATCGGGACGACCCGCAGTTCGCAAACCCAGGGGCCGAGAGCTTCACACACTTCCTCGACCGCGTGCGGGAGATGCTCGCCAGGCTGGCTGCTCTTCCCCGGGCGAATGTGTACCCGTCTTCACCCACGGGTACGTCATGCAGGCGGTGCGCCTCCACCTGCTCTTTCCGCATCTAACCGACCGCGCGATGATGTCCAGCAGCCGAATCCTGAACGACAGCGAGCCGATCGCCAACACGGAGATCATCGACCTCCGCATTGCCGCGGGATCCATCGCCGTAGTTGGGCAGGAGCACATTACCCCGCTCACGTTGGAGGGCATCTCGCAGCACCGCTGAAGGGCCTGCAGGATTCCCGGACCGCCGGGCGCGACCGAACCCGCACACCCGTCAATCTCATTCCGCACAGCAAGGTTCTCCAAGGAGCCATTCGTCCATGTACAGGCCCGCTCTCGTGCTCTCCGGCGCTGCCGCTCTCGCGCTGATCCCCACACTTTCCTCTCCTTGCCTGGCGCAGGCTGCCGCCCCGCCACAGGCTCCCGTCTCCGCCTCCCAGCCTCTGTTGTCCGGTCAGTCGGCATTTACCGACTGGAACCAGCAACGTCCGGGCGTCCGCCACAAGATCACTGTGGGCGACCTGCCCGAGCCGAAGCCCAATGAGTCCGTCCAAAATCAGCCTCATGTCGTTCGCAAGCCAGATTCCGCCTGGCCAGTCGCCCCCCCGGGCTTCAAGGTAACCCTGTACGCCGGCGGCGATGCCGCCCCGCTCCAGCGCTCCGACGCCACGCAGAACATGCACCGCTCCTCCGGCACATTCACCCAGCCGCGGCTGATCCGCACCGCTCCCAACGGCGACCTCTTTCTGGCTGACTCAGGCGCCGGAACCGTCTTTGTGCTTCGCGGGTTGGGCACGGACGGCAAGGCATCCACGATCGAGAAGTTCGCGACTGGGCTCGACCACCCATTCGGCATTGCGTTCTACCCGGCGGACAATCCCCGGTACGTCTACGTGGGCAACGCCACCACGATCCAGCGCTTCCCCTACAAGCCAGGCGACCTCCACGCCTCCGGGCCGGCGGAGACGATCGTACCGGACATCCCGGGCTACGCGCAGTTGGCGGGCGGAGGCCACTGGACCCGCGATGTCACCTTCACCCGCGACGGCCAGCATCTGCTCGTCTCCGTGGGATCGGGCTCGAACGTCGACGACGCGGACACGCACCCCAAGGAGTTCCACCGCGCCGATGTGCTCGAGTACACACCCGACGGCAAGTTCGTCGAGGTCTACGCCACGGGCATCCGCAACTGCGTCGGCGAAGCCATCAATCCCACTACCGGCGAGCTCTGGTGCTCGACCAACGAACGGGACGATCTCGGCAACCATCTAGTTCCGGACTACGTCACCTCCGTGCCCGAGCACTCCTTCTTCGGCTGGCCCTGGTACTACATGGGCGGGCACCGCGATCCGCGCCTGCAAGACCCCTGCGCGAACGGCACCGGCCCAAACCCGCAACTGCCGCAGCCCTTGTCCGCCGAACAGGCGCGAAACTGCAAGCGCGTCGATCTCTCCTCAAAGGTCCGCACGCCGGACGTGCTGGTGCAGCCGCACATGGCCTCTCTGGAGATGGTCTTCTATCCGGAGCACGGCGGCAGCTTCCCCGCTGAGTTCAGCGGATGGGCGTTTGCCGCCGAACACGGCAGCTGGAACCGCGCCAGCCGTGCCGGGTACAACGTGATCGCGATCCCTATGAAGAATGGCCACGCTACCGGGGAATACGACGACTTCCTGACCGGCTTCGTCACCCCCGAAGGACAGGTCTGGGGCCGGCCGGTCGGAGTTGCCGTCGCAAAGGACGGCTCGCTCTTCGTCACCGACGACGGCACCCGCTCCGTGTGGCGCGTCACCTACACCGGCCGATAACTGCAGCGGAGACCGCAGGGCCGAAACACTATGGTGGCGGTGGGCAGAATCGAACTGCCGACCTACGGGTTATGAGTCCGTCGCTCTAACCATCTGAGCTACACCGCCGGGTGAACAGGGGGAGCCGCCGCGAGGCCGCTCCCCCCTGCTGCATCTGGGAGAAGCGTATGCCGGGCCACCAGAGTCGATGATACGGTCTCCTCTTCAGCCCGGTCAAACGCGGAAGCCCGGTCAAACGCGCAGTCAATCGGCTGCGCGCAGCGAAACAAATACGCGCGTTCGCGCTGCAACACGCAGGGCTATACTTCTGGACCTATGCGAACTCTGCTTGCTGCATGCCTTCTCTGTCCTGCGCTTTGTCCTGGGCTTTCTTCGTCCGCGCAGTCGCTCGTCGTCGTCAACCAGGGAGATGCGACCGTAAGCCTGATCGATGCTCGGTCCGGTCGCCAGACGAGCGCAATCCCGGAGGGCACGGGATCCGTGCACGGGCACGAAGTCGCCGTCTCCCCCGATGGACGCACCGCTTACCTGCCTATCTACGGGAGCTCCGGCGTGGGCAAACCGGGCACCGACGGTCACCAGATGCTGATCCTCGATCTGCCCTCCCACAGCATCACCGGCCATATTGACTTCGGCCACGGCGTGCGGCCTCACCTGCCTGTACTCGATCCCGTAAGCGGGATGCTCTACGTCACCACCGAGATGGACAACTCGGTCACCATCATCGATCCGAAGACGCGCGCCATCGTCGGTGCCATCCCAACCGGTCAGCCTCAGTCGCACATGCTTGTCCTCTCGCACGATGGACGCCGAGGCTACACCGCCAACGTGGGGCCCGGAACGGTCTCCATCCTCGACATCCCCGGACGAAAGACCCTGGCCATCGTTGCCGCGGCCCCCACGGTGCAGCGTATCTCCATCTCGAATGACGACCGTCTCGTCTTTACCTCCGACAACACCAGACCCCGTCTCGTCGTAGTCGATACGACGACGGCCAAGGTAAAGACAAGCATCGACCTGCCGGGACTTGGCTACGGGACTGCCTCGACACCCGACGGCAAATACCTTCTCGTGGCTATACCAGCGCAGCATGCCGTGGCAGTCGTAGATCTGGCCGCCATGAAGGTGACCAGGACCATCGATGTACCGCCCCTTCCGCAGGAAGTCCTCATCGCTCCCAGCGGTGCGACGGCCTTTGTCTCCTGCAACACGAGCGGCAAGGTCGCAGCGATCGACCTCAAGAATTGGACCGTGCAGAGCCTGATCGCCGCCGGCCCCGGCGCGGACGGCCTGGGCTGGGCGCAGTAGCCGAGCCGGGGCGCGTCGCAATGCGCTAGGCTGAGTCGATGATCCTGAGAACGCTTGGCGTTATTCCCGCTCGACTCGCGAGTACCCGGCTGACGCGCAAGCCGTTGCGTGTGCTCGCCGGCAGGCCTCTGCTCGCGTGGGTGGTCGAAGCCGCGCGGGCCTGTTCGCAGCTCGACCAGGTAGTCGTCGCGACCGATGCCACTGAGATCGCAGAGCTCTGCGCCGGGCTCCAGGTCCCGTGTGTCATGACCTCCCCGGACCTGCCGAGCGGCACCGACCGCATGCATGCCGTCGCACAGCAGCCCGCCTACCGCGCTTACGATGTCTACGTCAACGTGCAGGGCGACGAGCCTTTTCTCCGCGCCGAGCATATAGCTGGGCTGCTCGCCCCCTTCAAACGAGCGGAGGTGGGGGTCACCACGCTCAAGGTGCCTTGCCCTCCCGAGGACGTGGCCAACCCGAACACCGTCAAGGTTGTCTCTGCCACCGATGGCCGCGCCCTCTACTTCTCCCGTGCGACGATCCCGTACCACCGCGATGCGGCGCTACGATCCGCTCTGCCGTTCAGCCAACCGGCCCCCGAGTACTGGAAGCACCTCGGTCTCTACGCGTATCGCAAAAGGACCCTGGACCTGTTCCCTGCACTCCCGCCAAGTGCCCTCGAGCAGGCGGAGTGTCTCGAGCAGCTTCGGCTGCTCGAGAACCGAATCCACCTGCATGTCGAGCCCACCCCGTACGACACAATCGGCATCGACACCGAGGCCGATCTCCAGCGCGCCGAAGAGCTGCTGCGGCACCCCACCCCCTGACCCGCCCCGCGCGAAGTGCTTTATCTTGCGGCGTAAATCTGCCAGACTGGAAGCATGAGCACAACCGCGACCAAGCTCCTGAGCGAACGCATCAACCGCATCGAAGTCTCGGCCACAATGGCGATCACCGCCGAGGCCCTGAGGATGAAAGCCCAGGGCATCTCGCTGGCGGACTTCGGTGCAGGCGAGCCGCACTTTCCCACACCGCGGCACATCAAGGACGCAGCCATCCAGGCGATCGAAAACAACTTCACCCGCTACACCGCCGTCGCCGGCGTGCCCGAGGTTCGCAAGGCTATCGTCGAGCGCCACAAGGCCGACTTCGGCTCCAACTACACGGTCGAAGAGTGCGTCTTCACCACAGGCGGCAAGCTGGCCCTGTTCAACGCAATCCAGGTCCTCGTCGACCATTGCGACGAGGTCATCCTGCCTGTTCCTTACTGGGTCTCCTTCAAGGACATCATCCAGTACGCCGGCGGCACGCCTGTCTTCGTTGAATCCCGCGAAGAGGACAACTTCCGCGTTACGGCAAAGATGATCGAGCAGGCGATCACCCCCCGCACCAAGGCAATCATCCTCAACACGCCGTCCAATCCCTCGGGCGCAGTCGTCTCCCCCGCAGACCTCGAAGCCATCGTGCGCCTCGCCCATGCGCGCGGCATCTACGTGCTGCTGGACGAATGCTACGTCTACCTGACCTTTACCGGAGCGGTGGTTTCAGGAGGCACGTTCACCGAATGCAAGGACCACATGGTCGTGCTCGGGTCTCTCTCGAAGACCTATGCCATGACCGGGTGGCGCGCCGGCTTCGCCCTCGGCCCGAAATCGATCATCTCCGCCATGAGCAAGCTGCAGTCCCAGTCCACCTCGAACACCGCGAGCATGGTGCAGCAGGCTTCCATCGCCGCACTCACCTCCTCGCAGCAATGCGTGGCCGAGATGCGCGCCGAATACCTCAAGCTTCGTGACCGCACACTGGCCGCGTTCAAAAGCATCCCCGGACTCACCTGTACCGTCCCGCAGGGCGCCTTCTATGTCTACCCAAACATCAGCGCGTTTCTCGGCAAGGGAGGCATCCAGTCTGCCGCCGACCTTGCGTCGCGCCTGCTCACCGAGGCCCACGTTGTCACCGTGCCGGGCGAGCCCTTCGGCACATCCGAGCACATCCGCCTCTCCTATGCGGTCTCCCCTGAGGTCGTCGACGAGGGCGTAAAGCGGATGCGCGAGTTCCTGGGCAGATTGTAACCACAAGAGTCCTCAGAACCCCGCTCACCACAAGGGCGGGAAGCGTCCCGTGAGCGTGTATGAGTTCGGAAGCAAGCAGTACGGAGCCGCGTTTCGCTCCGGTGATTCTGGCCGGAGGCAGCGGAACACGCTTCTGGCCAAGAAGCCGCAGCAGCCGCGCCAAGCAGGTGCTCGCGCTCGACGGCGAACGCACCATGATCCGTCAGACCGTAGACCGTCTCCTTCCGCTGGCCTCCCCCGCGAACCTCTGGGTGCTCACCAATCCGCTGCTCGCCCCCACCATCGCCGAGCAGCTGCCAGAGATGCCGCCCGGCAACATCCTCAGCGAACCTGTCCCCCGCAACACCGCCCCCGCCTGCGCTCTCGCCGCCTTCCTCCTCGCCCGCACGGCGCCCGGTACGGTCATCGGCGTCTTTCCCTCCGACCACGTGGTCGGCAACACCGCGCGCTTTGTCGAGATACTACGCGCAGGCATCCGCCTCGCCGCATCCGGCGAGCGCATCGTCGTCCTCGGTGTCCCGCCCACTCGCCCGGAGACCGGCTACGGATACATCGAACTTGGAGACACCGTCGCCGACCAGGAGGGCCGCATCTCCTGCCGACGCGTCCGTCGCTTCACCGAAAAGCCAGACCTCGCCCGCGCCGAGCAGTTCCTTGCCTCCGGCAGCTACGTCTGGAACGGCGGTATTTTTCTCTGGACCGCACGCACCCTGGTCAACGCCATCCGCGAGCACGCCCCCGCCATGGCCCCTCTGCTGGAGCGCATCGCCGCAGCGCACGGCACCCCCGCATTCCAGCAGGTCTTCGCCGAACTCTACCCGGAGTGCGACAACATCAGCATCGACTACGCCGTTCTCGAGCCTCGCTCCGCACGCGGCGAAGCCGCATCCCAGATCCTCTGCCTGCCCGCGGACTTCTCTTGGAACGATCTCGGCTCCTGGGCCGCTCTCCACGAGCACCTCACCACAGGCGAGATGTACAACACGTTCGACACTGCCAATCCGGTCAACTGCACCATCGATGCCCAACGAAACTACGTCTACGCCCCCGGCAAAGTCGTCGCCCTCCTGGGAGTCGACGATCTCGTGGTCGTCGATACCGGTGACTGCCTCCTCATCACACGGCGCGACCGCTCCCAGGATGTCGGCAGGATTGTGCAACATCTCAAGCGAACCGGCAATGAGACGCTGACCTAAAAGGACCCCCTGATGAACCGAAGCATCCAGGCCGTGAAGTTCGGCACAGACGGCTGGCGAGGCATCATCGCCGACGACTTCACCTACGCCAACGTCCGCGTCGCCGCCCGCGCCATCGCCCTCTACGTCATCCACCACGAAGACCCCGCACGCGGCATCTGCATCGCGTGGGATACCCGCTTCGCCTCGCAGACCTTCGCCCGCGTAGTCGCCCAGGTCGTCGCCGCCGCCGGCATCCCTGTCTTCGTAGCCTCAGAGATTACCCCTACCCCCGCCCTCAGTTTCGGCGTCCGCGAGCGCAAGGCCGCCGGCGGCGTCATGATCACCTCCAGCCACAATCCCGCAGAGTGGAACGGCGTCAAGTACAAGGCCAGCTACGGCGGCTCCGGCCTGCCTTCGATCATGTCCGCGATCGAGAGCTACCTCGGTGCAGACCTCCCGGACGCGCCCACGCCCGCCCCCATCGAAGAGATCGACTTCAACCCGCCCTACATCGCCGCCATCGCCCGCTTCGTCGACCTCGACGCCATCCGCCGCTCCGGCTACCGCTTCCTCATCGACTCCATGTACGGCGCCGGACGCGGCATCCTCGCCGGGATCTTCTCCCACGCCGGCATCCCCTGCGTCGAAATTCGCAGCGACATCAATCCCGCCTTCCCGGGCATCAATCCCGAGCCCATCCTCCCGCACATCCAGGCTGCGCAGGAGGCGGTCGTCCGCGAACACTGCGACGCCGGTCTCATCACAGACGGCGACGCCGACCGCATCGGCACCGTCGACGAACACGGAAACGTCGTGGACGCGCACAAGATTCTCGCCCTGCTCACCTGGTGGCTGCTCGAACGCAAGGGCTGGCCCGGCGAGGTCACCCGCGCCTTCAACACCACCAAGATGGTCGACCGCATCGCGGCCAAACACGGCCGCAGACTCAACGAACACGGCATCGGATTCAAGTACGTCGCCGAGCTCATGCTGCAGAAAGAGATCCTCATCGGCGGGGAAGAGTCCGGCGGCATGGGCATCAGCAGGCACCTGCCCGAACGGGACGGCCTCCTCAACTCGCTCCTCCTCGCCAACGTCATGGCCGACGAGAAGAAGACACTCGGCCAGCTCGTCGCCGCCCTCCAGGCCGAGTTCGGCGAGCACCAGTACGGCCGCATCGATATGCACATCGACGACGCCCTGAAGCTGTCCGCCATCCGCCGTGCCGGTTCCATCCAGGCCGGCGGCGCCATCGCCGGCCTCACCGTCCTCCGCGTCGAAGCCCTCGACGGCATCAAGTTCTTCCTCGACAACCCCGCTTGCTCCGACAAACCAAACGCAGCCGAAACGTGGCTCCTCTTCCGCGCCTCCGGCACCGAGCCTCTCCTCCGCGTCTACTGCGAAAGCTGTTCCGTGGAATCCGTCAACCAGATCCTTGCCTTGGCCAAGGAGTTCGTACTCGCAGGAGCGTCCGCATGAACGATGAACTGGCAGAGCTGCCGGGACTCACCGTGATGGGCCTGCACACCCGGGCATCCAACCGGGAGCTGAACAGGATTGGCGACCTCTGGCGCAGCTTCCATGCGCAGGGCGACCACGTCATCATCCCGGCCCGCGTCGACGACGCGCACATCTGCGTCTACTGCGAGTACGAGGGCGACCACACCCAGCCCTACACCATCGTGATCGGCTGCGAGGTCCCGCCCGGCACACCGACGCTCGATGGTATGAAGACGGTTCGTGTCGAGCCGGGAAGGTTCGCCGTCTATCGGCGAGCCTACGCGCGTCCAAACCCTGTCTTCGTAACATGGGAAGAGATATGGAAGACGCCGCTCGACCGGCGATACCAGGCCGACTACGATCGCTACGGCAGCGACGGCATCAGCGTCAACGTGGGAATCCGTTGACCATCACCACGCAGGGCCTCCTCTTCGATATGGACGGCGTCCTCGTCTCCTCCATCGGCTCCGTGAACCGCTGCTGGCATCGGTGGTGCACCCTCAACCACGTCCCTGACCCCGCTGCCTTCGAAGTCCCCCACGGCACTCGCGCCCTCGACATCATCCGCATCCTCAAGCCGGAGTGGAACGACGCCGAGGTCCAGGCAGGCCTGCGCCAGATCGAAGACCTCGAGATCGCGGACGTTGCGGACCTCCGTGTCCTGCCCGGCGTCAAAGCCCTGCTGTCAGCTCTCCCGCCGGAGCGTTGGGCCATCGTCACCTCCGCCACGCACCGCCTGCTCACAGCGCGCCTCAAGGCCGCCGGCCTCCCCATCCCCGAACGCCTCATCACCGGCGAGATGGTCACCCGCGGCAAACCCGATCCCGAACCCTACCGCCGCGGCGCCGAACTCCTCGGCCTCACTCCCGCAGACTGCATCGTCGTCGAAGACGCCCCCTCGGGAGTCGGCGCAGGGATCGCCGCCGGCTCACGCGTGCTCGCCGTCCTCACCACCCATTCCCCGTCGGAGCTCTCCGCCGCAACCTGGCGTCTCGGCTCGCTTGCCGATCTTCACGTGACCCAGACGCCCGCAGGCCTCGTGTTGCAGCCTTCTTCACTCTGAAGCGCCCTGCCCCGCGCGTCCGGAGAATCTCACGCCCCGGCTCCGTTGTATAAAGCAGGTACGAGGAGTCCCGACCGCATGACAGCAGACGTGCACCACAGCCTCGCCGATCCGATGCTGCTAACCCAGTGGTTCGCGATCGCGTGGTCGAGCGAGGTCCCCGCAGGAGCAGTGCTGGCGCGACGCTTCATGGCCAGAGATGTGGTGCTCTGGCGATCGGCGGAACGCCTGGTCTGCTGGCGCGACCTCTGCATCCATCGCGGAGCAAAGCTTTCGCTCGGCACTCCGCGCCAGAGACCCGGCCAATCCGAATGCCTGGTCTGCCCCTACCACGCATGGGAGTATGCCCCCTCCGGTCAGTGTGTGCACATCCCCGCTCAGCCCCATCTTCCGCCACCAACCAAGGCCCGCGCAGAGAGCTACACCGTCTGCGAGCGCTACGGCGTCATCTGGGTCTGCCTCGGTGAGCCCGCCGCCGGTCTCCCGGAGTTCCCTCCGCCTGTTCCCGGCATGCCCGAAGGCACGCTGCGCATCGTCCACGCAGGGCCCTACCGCTTCCGCGCCAAGGGACCCCGGGTCATCGAAAATGTCTTCGATGTAGCGCACCTCGGCTACGTGCACGCGGGAATGCTCGGCGACCCCGACCGCCTCGAGATCAACGACTACGACGTGACCATCGGACCCCAAGGCCCGGAGGCGTCCAGCATCCAGATCTGGCAGCCCGATCCGGACGGCACCGGCCGCGCCGCCCTCGTCGACTACCACTATTGGACTCGCGGCCCCCTCACCGGAGGCCTCATCAAGCGCCACGGTGACGAGATCTTCGGCATCCTCGCACAGGTCGTGCCAATCGACGAAGAGGTCTGCGAGTCCCGCCTCATCATGGTGCTCGACCGGGACGCCAGTGCGGCCGTCTCAGACCAGGAGCTCATCCGCTTTCAGGACACCGTGACCGCACAGGACGTGGTGATTGTGGAATCGCAGCGCCCGGAGCTGCTTCCTCTTGATCTGCAGGCCGAACTCCATCTCCGCTCCGACCGCCTCGCCATCGCGTACCGCCGCTGGCTGCGCGACATCGGCTTCACCTACGGCACCGCATGAGGCCCCTCGCCACACGCGCCGCCTCTGCCCCCGTCGAGCCGTGGTTTACCTCCGGCGATGTGGACGGATTCTTCGGGCTGTTCTTCTCGGGCTTTCCGGACCTGCTGCTGATCGTCGCGCTCGCTCCTCTTTGCGGCTTCCCGGCACAGTTCGTAGCCGGCAGGATCCTTCCCGGTGCGGCCGTCTCGGTCCTCGCAGGCAACATCTTCTATGCCCTGCAGGCCAGGAGGCTCGCGCGGCTCTCCGGGCGTTCCCATGTGACGGCCATTCCCTTTGGGGTCAACACACCCACCATCTTCGCCTACGTGTTCCTCATCATGGGGCCCGTCTTCGCCAGCACCCATGACCCAGAACTCGCCTGGCACGCAGGTATCTTCGCCTGCCTGTTGAGCGGCGCCGTGCAGACCCTGTGCGCCTTCGGAGCCGACTGGCTTCGCCGCAACACGCCCTCCGCCGCCCTGCTCGCGCCCATAGCCGGGCTTTCGCTCGCGTACCTCTGCATGGGCTTCGTCTTCGGAGTCTTTGACCAGCCCGCCGTCGCACTGCTGCCCATGATCGTGCTCTTCGCTCTGTACGGCGCCAACCTCGGCGGAGGCCTCCGCCTGCCCTATCGCATCCCGCCGGCCTTGCTTGCCATCTCCCTCGGAGCCCTGCTGGTCTTTGCGATGCGCCGCCTCAACCTCTACACCGCGCCCCTGCCTTTGCTCGCGCGTCCTTCGCTCTACCTTCCGCACATCGCGGGCGTCTTGGGGATCCTGGCGCATCCCCGATGGTGGGGCTTTCTCTCCATCATCCTGCCACTCAGCCTGCTCGACGTCGCAGGCGGGCTGATGATCCTCGAGTCCGCCCGGCTCGCGGGTGACGACTTCGCCACCCGCCCCTCCCTGCTCACCAACGGCTTGGCCACCATGCTGGCCGCCACGCTCGGCAGCCCGTTCCCCACCACGCTCTACATCGGCCACGCCGCCCACAAGGCCAATGGCGCGCGGTCGGGCTACTCCTTGCTGAACGGCGCCGTCACCTTCGTCCTCTGCGTCAGCGGCGTGCTTCCGCTGGTGCTGCGCGTGGTCCCCATCGAAGTCGCCGCCCCTGTGATCCTCTGGTTTGGCCTGATCACCGTCGGCCAGGCGTTCAGCGAGGTGCCGCGTAACCACGGCGTCGCGGTCGCCATGGGTCTGCTTCCTCTGCTCGCCCAATGGGCCGCGACACTGCTCGACACCGTCCTGCGCGCCGCCGGCTCAAGCCTGGCGCGGGTCACGCCTCACCTGGAAGCCAACCTCGCCATTGCGGGAATCTTCGCGCTCGGACAGGGAGCGCTTCTGATCTCACTCGTCTGGGCCGCGGCCATCGCCTGCATCCTTGACCGGAGATTCGCCGCCGCAGCCGCCTGGCTCGCCGCAGCAGCCGCGCTCTCCGCCCTCGGTCTCATCCACGCCTATACGCTGACGGAGGCCGGCCTGCAGGCCCATCTCGGCTGGTGGGTCGCTCCGCGCTTCTCTCTCGTCTACCTGGCCGGCACCGGCGTCCTGCTGCTGCTCCATCGGTTCGTACCGCACCTGTCCGTGGCTCCGCAGGCCGAGTAAGGAGACCCCGCACGCCTGCGGCCAGGGGGACCACTCAGTTAGAGCTTCGGCTCGGCCTTAGCCAGCAGCCGCTCCATCACCAGCGTGGGAACCAGGGCACTTACGTCCCCTCCCAGGTTGAACACACCCTTGATCAGCCGCGAGCTCACATACGTGTACTTCTCCGCCGGCATCATGAACAGCGTCTCGAGCTGCGGGTCGAGCTTGCGATTCATCATCGCCATCTGGAACTCATACTCATAGTCGGAGATCGCGCGTATGCCGCGGAGCACAGCCTTTGCGCCCTGTGCCCGCGCAAAATCCACCAGAAGCCCGTCGAACGTCGCCACGCGCACGTTTCCGAACGGCGCAACCGCCTCCGTGATCATCTCCAGCCGCTCCGGAACCGTAAACAGCGGTACGCCCTTCTCCGAATTGCGCAGAATCGCGACCACAAGCTCGTCCACGATCTTCGCGCCGCGCGCAATCAGATCGAGGTGCCCATTCGTGAGCGGATCAAACGTCCCGGGGTAAATCGCGCGTACAGAGTGCATGCATCTAGGAGCATACCCTGCCCCCCGTCTGAGCGCCGCCCACCCACGCGCTCCAATCGCAAAGATAGTCGCCGGCCCTGTAGTCCCGTGCACACGCTCGTACGTCTGTCATGGTAGCCGCCACGAAAAAAGCAACGGGTGAGCGGAAGGGAGGCCCACGACGCAGCAGCAGATTCAGAGTCTCGCCTCCTCGCAGGCACTCGATACCCACTGCGGAACAGCGCTCGACGACCTGCAGATCATCGTCCCGCTGTACGAAGCCCGCACCTTCCGCTTCCTGCTCGCAACCCTGCGCGACCGCGATGCGGCCGAGACCCTCACCCAGGAGACCTTTCTCCGCGCCTGGACCTCCCGAGTGCAGTTCCGCTCCGACTGCTCGATCTCCACCTGGCTGCTGCGCATCGCCCTGAACCTTGCCCGCGACCACACCCGCACCGATCGCTTCCGCTTCTGGAAGCGAGTCGCCGCAACCTCGGTCGACATCGCCGATATCGCCTCCTGCGTACCCGCTCCCGATGAATCGCCCGAAGCTGCCCTGCTGGCGCGCGAGCAGGTCGGCCGCATCTGGCAGACCGTCGCAAACCTCACCCTGCGCCAGCGTTCCATCTTCCTGCTGCGCTTCGTCGAGCAGCTCGAGCTGCCGGAGATCGCAGCCGCGACCGGGCTTCCAGTCAGCACCGTCAAGAGCCATCTCTACCGCGCGCTCGCCATCGTCCGCGCGAACCACAAGCCTGAATCGAAGGAGGTCCGATGAACGACGCCGCACCGCACCGCAGCCAATCGCCGCACCTTACCTCCCAGCAGTTCGGTGAGCTGCTCGATGGAGAAGCCGCGCCTTCGCCCACGCTCACCCAGGCTCGTGCTCACCTCGACGTCTGCGCCCCGTGCGCGGGCGAGTTCGCCAGCCTCAGTGAAGCCCTCACGCTGTTCCGGCAGACCACCATCGCCTGCGCGGAGGACCTGCGCGCCGCGGTCGAACAGAGGTCCCTGCCGCTGCCCCGCCCGATGCTCCTGGCAGCCATGCCAGCCACACTCTGGGCCTTGGCCGGGCTACTCGTCCTCGCCGCCGGGCTTCCCCTTCAGAGGAACAGCTACCGCGCAGGCCCACCCGCGTCTCCTGCCTCCGCCGCCGCCGTCGCCGGGCCGCACGCCGAGTCCGATGAGGCGCTGCTGGACGACATCACCCGCGAGCTCTCCGCCTCCGTACCCGCTCCGATGCGGGCTCTCGCCGACCCCGTCGGTCGAGCCGAGGCCCCAACCCAGTCCCGCCCCTCCACCCTAAGGAAGAACTGACCTCCATGAACTCCAGGCACATCGTCGCCCTCTTCGCTCCTCTGCTTCTCTCGGGAACACTACTGGCCGCACAGGCACCCGCTCCGGCGCCTGCGCCCCAGGCCGCACCCGACACCACCCAGCCTCCCGCTCCCATTGAACGACAGGCCGCCCCGCTCCCTCCAACCCTCCCACCCGGCCAGCGCGGCATGTTTCGCGGTCCCATGCCTCCCCATGACCTCCCGCCCCTGCACGGATTCCCCGGTGGGATGGGCGGTGGTGTGCGGATCGTGCCCCCCGGAATCTGGTGGCGCGATCCGGTCGTCGTCCAGCGACTCGCCCTCACCCCGGAACAGACCGGCAAGATGGACGAGATCTTCCAGCAGAGCCGTCTGCAGCTCATCGACCTCAAGGCGAACGTCGAACGCCAGGACGCCATCCTGGAGCCCATGCTGAGCGTCAACCCCGTCAACCAGCCCAGGGCGCTCGCACAGATCGACAAAGTCGCCCAGGCGCGCGCGGAACTCGAACGGGCGAGCGCAAAGATGTTGCTTGGCATCCGCGCCGTCCTCACCCCCGAACAGTGGAGCCGTCTGCAGACGCTTGGGCCTGAGCTCGCCCCGGGCGGCCCGCCCCTACCGGGCATGCAGCCGGGCTCGGGCCGCCGCAGCCGGGGTCCCAGGCCCGCAGCTCCGGCCGATCGCCTCCCACCCCAGCCGTAACGCCGCCGCAACCGCCTGAATCCTGTTCCCTGTACCCCGCTTCTGCGTATGATGGGTGCGCCATTCAGCACCTATCCTCCGAGGGAGCTAACCTCCATGTCCGCCTCTGACCCGACCGGTCTGCCCGATCTGCGTCCTGCCACGCGTACCGCAAACCCAGGTCCGCTTGGCCTAGCCGGCTTCGGTCTCACCACCGTTGTGCTGAGCGCCATCAACGCCGGCCTCCTGCCGCCCGCAGCACTGCCCGCCGTCGTGCCCCTCGCCTTCGCCTATGGAGGCGTGGCCCAGATCATCGCCGGCATCCTCGAGTTCCGCGCCGGCAACACCTTCGGTATGGTCGCCTTCTCCTCCTACGGACTCTTCTGGTGGTGGTTCGCGCTTCTTCAATGGACCGTCGGCGCCGGCTGGCTCAAAGCTCCGCCGCCCGCCGCCGGAGGCACCGTGCTGCTGATGTGGGGCATCTTCACCCTGCTGATGTGGCTCGTCACGTTTCGCCTCAACAAAGCCGTGTGGAGCATCTTTCTGCTGCTGTCTCTCACGTTCTTCCTGCTCGCCTGGGGGGACTTCGGACACTCCTTCGGCGCCGTGCCCTCAGCCCGCGTCGGAGGCTATCTGGGTCTTCTCACCGGAGCCGATGCGCTGTTCGTCGCCTTCCTCGAGGTGCTGAATGCCACGGCAGGACGTACCGTGGTCAGCCTCGGAGCTCCACTCATCAGGGACTGACCCGGCACGCTGCCCGGCCGACGCTGGATGAACCGCCATGACGAACCGCGCGCGGCCGTGCGGTCCCGGCTGCGCCAGCGTCCGCCGGTGCGACGCGGAACTCAGAGCGCCCCCTGTTCGGCACGGTCCACTCGTCCGGCGCTCGCCTCCGTCTCCGCCGCAGCGCCCTCATGCTTGGCGTCCAAGGCAGGCAGAGCCTCGGCCTGCGCGTCATTGCCGACCACGACCTGCCCATACTCGAGCAGGGTCACCATTCCCACACCGCCGGCGATGTTTCCCAGCACGGCCGGAACAAACCAGACCAGAAACGCAGACCACGGGGCAACGCCCGTCAGGATCGCTGAGAAGACCTCTCCCGACGACGCGATGCAGTGGGCGAAGTTCGCCAGCCCGACCACCAGCGTCAGCATCCAGATCAGGATCACCGAGCCGGTGATCGAGTGCGAGCCCGAGACCAGCCACGCGACCGTGGCGATGATCCATCCACCCATCACGCCCGACCAGAAGATGGTCGCTGCCGGGTGGTGCAGGATGTCCACCCCCAGTTGCGCAAGCGAATGAACGGCCGACGGCATCAAGCCGCCCGTACGCGTCGCCAGCGCTGCGAACGCAAGCGCGCCCAGTACGTTGCATGGGAGCACGACCGCCCAGAGCTTCATCGTCTTCCAGAAGTGCTTCTTCTCCGCAAGCACAAGCGCGACGGGGTACAGCGTGTTCTCGGTGAACAGCTGCGCGCGTCCCAGAATCACCGCAATGAAGCCCAGCGGATAGAACAGCTTGGCGATGAACTGCGTCGTGGTGGAAGGCTCGCTGCCGGCCGGTGTCAGCACTGCCAGCGCAATCGCATTGCCGAGCGCCGACAGGCCCATGAAGATGCCGCCGGCCAGGCCCGAGATCGCCAGTGACGTGCTCGAGCGGCCAAGCTCCTGGCGGGCATTGCTGGCCACCTGCTCGTAGATGTCCTGCGCACTGGGCCGCTCCAGATGCTTCTGAGGCGGAGGCGTGACGTCTTTCAGCGGCGGCTTGCGGCGGCGAAACAAAATTGGGCGCATCCCCTCATCAGATGCACAGCGGGCCGCCGTTTCGAAGAACCCGAAGCCGATTCTCCCTAGCTCGATTTGATCTGGCGGACGACCTGGAGCACGGCGTCTACCGGAGTTCCCGGAACGATGCCGTGGCCCAGGTTGAAGATATGCCCAGGGCGGCCCGCGGCCGCGGCCAGGATCTCCCCGACTCGCGCTTCCCGCACCGTCTCGGGCGCGAAGAGCGTGATGGGGTCCAGGTTGCCCTGAACCGCGGTGCGGTAGTTCAGCGTGCGCCACGCCTGGTCGAGCGGAGTGCGCCAGTCCAGGCCAAGGACGTCCGCGCCTGTCTCGCGCATCGCGGGCAGCAGCGTGGCCGTGTCCACGCCGAAGTAGATGACCGGCACGCCGAAGCCCTGAATGCGTCGGACGAGCTCCGTCGTCGGTCCAAGGACGTATTCCTGGTAATCGGTCGGCGAGAGCGCCCCGGCCCAGGAATCGAAGACCTGGATAACGTCGGCTCCGGCTTCGACCTGCTGGAGCGCGAAGTCTGCCAGCACGGTTGTAAGCTTTTCCATCAGCAGCGGCCAGGCTGCGGAGCCACCGTCCGGCGCCGGTCGGCTGCCTTCTGCCCGTGGGAGCGCGGGCTGGCTCGAGTACATCAGCGTCTTGGTCTCGACGTAGTTGCGCGAGCTGCCGCCTTCGATCATGTAGCTGGCCAGCGTGAACGGTGCGCCGCAGAAGCCGATGATGCCGAGCTGGTCCGGCGTTGGGTGGAGCGGTTCGGTACGGGGCCGGCTGCGAAAGTGCCCGGCAACCCTCTCGATCGCGTCGGCGACATAGCTCAGCTCAGCGGTGCGGTCCGTGCGCAGCGAGCGGACCTGCTCCAGGGTGCGGATCGGCGTCGCGACGACGGGGCCTTCGTTCGCGATGAAGTCGAAGTCCACGCCCATCGGTGTGAAGGGCAGCAGGAGGTCGG
Source organism: Acidobacteriota bacterium (assembly GCA_030776065.1). Classification (GTDB taxonomy): domain Bacteria; phylum Acidobacteriota; class Terriglobia; order Terriglobales; family Acidobacteriaceae; genus Edaphobacter. The sequence goes on along the minus strand of JALYIA010000161.1, from coordinate 10,860 downwards.
CGAAGATGATGGCGGCGTCGACGCCGAGGCGCTCGGCGGCCGTGATCGTGACCTCCGCTGCGATCTCGGGGGTCCGGCAGATCTCAAGCAGGGAGTGATGGCGGCGGACAGCCATGTACTCCGGCATGTAACGGCCGGCCTGCCGGAGGAACCACACGGGCGTGCGGTCGGTGGGGCGGCGCAGGCACGAGGAAACGAACCGGCTGCCGCACGTTCCGGCAGCCGTCGTGTTCGAGTTTACCGCGGGGTCGTCCGCAGTCTGTGCCGTTGTGGTCGCCGCTCGCTTGTGCCCGGCGAGATCAGCGCCTGGATTCCCTGCCCGGTTTGGCCCATCGGACAGGGGTCCAACCAACGACTCAGCTTGTTTGCGTTCGGACGGAGGCGAGGACGATGCGGTGTCAATCAGGCTCAAAGCGGTCTCCCAGACCTTGAGCCTAGCATCGTTCGCGAGTCCGAATGCGAATGTTGTGACCAGCCGCCGGCCCGGATTTCAGGCGGGCGTTGGAGTGGCGAACAGCGCCTCTAGTGCACCTGCGTGCTTCCGCCGAGAACGGTATACGCGATTCCGATCGAGAGACCCACAGGGGTGAGGTTGTGGGGTTGGTAGCTCCACGTCTGCTGCAGCATCTCGGCCCGGATCTTCAGGTTGCGGCGCACAGGGATGTCCGCGCCGGCCCCCAGCGCGTAGACGAAGTCGGACTCCGAAGGACGCGTCGTAAAGTTGTAGGCATAGCTGATGGTGCCGTAACCAACCAGCGCCGTCATGTAGGGATGCGCGTGGAACATGGGTGCGGTCTGGAACTGAAAGCCTCCCAGAACGCTGCGTTCGGAGACGGTGTTGCCGCTCGCGCCCATCATGCGGAGTTCGAGTCCCGGGGCCATTCTGCCCGGCGAGGTGCGGTTGTAATCCACGCCGCCCGAGTAGCCGAAGTTGTACTTCTGGCCGTAGTCCGGGTTCTGGATCAGTAGGCTGCCGAATGCGTTGACCTCGGCCGCACGGGTGGCGGTAGCGTCTGCCTGCGCCGACGCGATGCCTGTAGCGGCGAGGCAGAGGCCAACAACAGCGGCAGCGTTTGCCGTCAGGCGATTCATTCGATTGCGCATCAAAGACACCTCAGAGATTCGTTTGTGACCGCCGCGGCGCCTTGAAACTGCAGGGCTTCACCGCTGGTACCGGGCCACTTCTCTTATGTGTGTACTTTCGCCGGTTCCCCGCCGATTCGTTATCCCCTATCGGCGGAACGGGGATACAACTTTAGGCAGTCCTGCCCGCCCGGCCTCCCCCAGAGGCGCACCCGCACTTTCCCCGTAGAAGGGCCGGTGCGAGGAACGAGTGGGAACGCGCGCAGGCAGCCACGCAGGCTCACGGTTCCAGGCGAAAGGAGAACTCCTCGATCACGGGGTTGGTGAGCACCTCGCGGGCGATGCGTTCCACCTCCGCATGCGCCCGGGCCGGGTCCGCGGAGAGCCCGTCTTCCAGGGTCAAAAGAAAGTACTTGCCCTGGCGAACGTCGGCCACTCCCTGGAAGTCCATCCGCCGCAGGGCTCCGGCGACCGTCTGCCCCTGGGGGTCGAGGACAGTGCGCTTAAGGGTGACGTAGACGTGGGCCTTCATCGTGGGTTGATTATACGTGCGCGCTGATTCCGGTAGACTGAGGGGGCACGAGGTGCAGGCTACGCCGTTCGAGGTGCAGGCGACGCGGTTCGCTGCCCGCCCTGGGGCTGGACTTGTGCGGGTTTGAACCGCAAAGGACGGGGTCGGCAGCTCGGGCTCCACTGCGGGGAGTCTGTGGTGTGGTCTGAGGGATACGGGAGACGATGACGAACTACCTGGAACTGCCGGTAGGGCCGGAGAGCCCTGAAGTGATCAACGTGGTGATCGAGATTCCGCTTGAGGGAATCAACAAGTACGAATACGACAAGCACCTGCACGTCTTCCGACTGGACCGGAATCTGTACTCCCCCGTGCACTACCCGGGAGACTACGGTTTTGTGCCGAGTACGCTGGCCAGCGACGGCGATCCGCTGGACGCACTCGTGCTCGTGGATGCTCCCAGCTTTCCCGGTTGCGTCATGGAGGTGCGTCCAATCGGGATGATGGAGATGATGGACCAGGGGTTGGCGGATGAAAAGATCCTGTGCGTGGGCAAAGGCAATCCGCGCTACAAGGATGTGTGGAATTTCTCCGAAATCTATCCCCACATGCTGAAGGAGATTACCCACTTCTTCGCGATCTACAAGGATCTTGAGGGCAAACGCGTGGAGGTCAAGGGCTGGCGGGATGCGTCCTACGCGCGCGCCAAGGTGCTGGAGGCGCAGCAGCGTTTTGTTGACAACAAGGTGAATCCTGAGCCTGTGCCGGTGCCGAGGTAACGCCGCGCGCGGAAGAGACGAAGAACAAAGGGCCGCAACCATGAAGATGGATGCGGCCCTTGCTGTTTGCTTTGTAGATCTCTACTGGAACTGTCGAGCTCTACTGGCTTGTCAAGCTCTACTGGAACGTGATGACGACCGGAGCGCCTTCTCCGACGCCTCCCGTAACCACCGACGGAAACACGGCGGACGCCATCGTAATGGTGACGGTCTTGCCGCTGGGCGGGTAGGCGGCGGGAGCGGTGTAGAGGCCCGTGCTGCTGATCGTCCCGATGGTGGAGTTTCCTCCCGCGATGGGAATTCCTCCGGGCGCGGTGACGTACCAGATCTGCGACTGAGCGGGAAGCGGGGTGGTCGTTCCCGCGGGCGTGTAGTAGCCGTTGAGGCCGATAACGTAGCCGTTGAACTGGTATTGGCTGCGGAGCGGGATGGAGAGCGAGGCAGCGGCGGTCGAGGTTGCGCTGGACGGGGGCGTGCTTTGGACGATGCCGACCAGCATGGTTCCATTCGTATCCGATGGGGGTTTGGCGACCTCGACGGTAAACGTCTGCGTTGCGCTTACCGTAACGCTCGGGTTGTTGGGATCGGCGGGAGCGGACACGATGACCTCCGTCTCGCCCGCCTGGATGCCAAGCGCCTGTGCCTGAGCGAGAGTCGCGCCGCTATACGCCAGGTTGGCCATCGAGGTGGCCTCGCAATAATAATTTTGTCCGCCCGTCGTCGAGGAGAGAGTACCGAAGGCCGTGGCAGGCAAGGTGGGAGCGTAGGTGGAGCCTGAGGGCTGGCTTGGAACGGTGGCCGGCGGTGTGGGGTACAGGGTCCAGGTGAAGTTCGGCGGGGCGTTCGTGATCGTCGCGTAGATCTCGACGCATCCGCCGGAGCCGGTGTTTGAGAGCCGGATCGCCCCGGTCGGGCCGATCAGGTCGCCCGCGTTGGTCGGCTGTCCAACCTCGTTGAAGAGGCCTCCCCCGATGCAGGCTACGCCGTTGCAGATGGGATTGAAGGTAAGCGCAATCTGCACGTTCTTGTAGCTGTACCCGGCGGGGCCTGCGCAGCTGATCAAGGCGGAGGTGGAGGCGAGGGCCGCGAGCGCGAGAATCCTGCTGAGTTTCATCTGGGGAATCCTTTGTAATCCGGAACGACAGAAAGCATACCGAAAAGCTTTGGCTCGCGGAAGTGCCTTTTTCTCTCCGCGCGTGGCGCCTTGCTCGGGCACCGTGCAGGAACGATTCCTTTTGAGGAACGAACTCTACCATTCCAGCGCAATGGGACGCCAGAGGTTTGTGCGCGTAGGTGAGGCAGGGCTCGGCTCACCCACCGTGGCTCGCCCTGCGCCGTTCAGACGCGTTGGTCAAAGCCGACCAGGCGCGTTGGTCAGAAGAGCGTGACCACCGCGGCCGCGCTCCGGGTGGGGTCCGCGTGTGCGACCGCGGTCACCGTGACTGTGCTGCCGGTCATGGGGAAGGTCGCGGGCGCGGTGTAGAGTCCCTGCGCGGAGATGGTCCCCGTCGCCGCCGTGCCTCCGGGCCTCCGTTCACCTGCCAGATGAGGACGTTGTCCACGCTGCCGACCGCGTACCCGGTGAAGACCCGGGTCTGCCCGAGAGCGACCGCCGCCGCTGCGGGAGAGAGGCCGACCGCAATCGCCGGAGCGGTGATGAAGACGGTGACGGAGTCCACCGCGTCAGGAAGGCTGGCGCTGGCTGGCGGCGGGACCACCGTGGCGCGGAGACTCACCGTGCCCTGGGTGAAGCCGGCGGGCGGATCGGTGTAGATGGGCGGCGTAGCCGGAGCGGTATAGAGGATGGAGTTGGGCCTTCCGGCAACCGCGGTGAGGGAGCCCGCGTCCCCGGTGCTTGAGGCCTGGAGGAGAGTCCAGGTGGGCAGGCTGAGGTTGTTGGTCACGCTTGCGTCGAAGACGACGCTGCCGCGGACAGGCACGGAGGCCGGGCGCGGCGTGATCGTGACAGCGAGGTAGAGGGGGCTCGAGAAGACGCCGTTGGTGCACGAGGCGAGGAGAGCCGGGCAGAGCAGCGCAGCCAGGCTGAGGGTCGAGCGGAGAGGAGTCACGAGGCATGCCTTCGGCGAGCTTGCGGTAGACATACACGGGCGCCCGGGATACGACCGGCGGCGGCCCGGGCGTAAGTAGCGGCGGCCCGGGCGTCAGTATAGGCGCAGGGCAGGCGCGGGATCAACCGCGCAGTAGGCGGGAGATCAACCGCGCAGCTAGGCGGGAGGCAGCCGGCTCGGCGGCTCGGCGGCGGCTGCGGGCCCGGCCGTGAACCTTCGTGCTAGCAGCCAGGCCAAGGGGCCGGCGGCGGAGACCAGGGCGGCAAACAGCAGAGCGGGCAGCGGGCCCACGTGCTCGTTGCGCGCGGCATACAGCGCGAAGGCGATCAGCAGCGTAGGGCCGACTCCCGCGAGGATGACGGCGGGAACGCCTCCGGGGATGCGGAAGGGCCGCGGAAGCGCGGGCTCACGGACGCGGAGGACGACCAGGGCGACGAACTCCAGCACAAGCGCCGCGCCGTAGAGGACGAGGTCGATCGAGATCAGGCGCTCGAACGGCAGGCGCAGGGCAAGGGCCCAGGCAAAGGCGCAGACGAGAATAGAGACCCACGGCACATTGGAATCCGCACGCGTGGTGCGGGTGAAAATGCGCGGAAGAAGGCCGTCGGCGGCCAGGGCGTACGGAACGCGGGCGTAGGAGAGCATAAGCGCGTTGAACATCCCGGCCCCGTTCAGCGTTCCGCCGAGCACGACCGCGAAGGCGAGGATGGGACCCCCAATGCCCTGCCCTCCCAGGGTGTGGGCGGCGTCCGCCCATGCCCCGGTGGAGAACCTGTCCGCGGGTATGCCGGCGAGTCCGACGGCTGCCAGCGGAAGGATGTAGGTCGCGGCCACGAGGGCGGCCGACAGGAGCATGGCGCGCGGGTAGTTGCGCTGGGGATCTTCGACCTCCTGCGCTACCGTGGAGGCGTTGTCCCAACCCATGTAGTTCCACAGGGTGACGGAGAGCGCGGCTGCGAGCGATGGGGTCGCGGCCGGCGCCCGCAGCAGGGTGAACGAGTGGCGCAGATTGGCGGAGATGTGGCTCCACATGGGACGAGTCCCCGGGATCGCGGACAGGCCGCCGGCGACAAGACACCCGGAGCATGCGGCCGGACTGAAGGCCGCGCGGTAGAGGCCCAGCACGATCAGCACCCCGAAGGGCGCGAGCAGAAGAACGAAGATGGCCACCGACCCCTGGCCGACGGAGCGTGCGCCGCGCAGGTTCCAGGCCGCGCACAGCACGACGACGCCGAGCGCCCAAAGAGTTCCACGCGGTCCGGCGGTCCACGTGGGCGCGATGCGCGAGAGGTAGAGGACAAAGGTGACGGGGTAGATCGCCATGTCGAAGATGGAGGCGGCAAGCGAGAGCCAGGCCTCCTGGAATCCCCAGAAGGGGCCCAGCGCGCGGCGGACCCAGCGATAGTAGCCGCCCTCTTCGGGGAGCGCGGAGGCGAGCTCGCCCACCATCAGCGACGTCGGAAGGCTCCAGACGAGGGGGACGAGCAGGAGCAGGAGCAGGGCGCGGCCGTACCCCGCACCGCCGATGATGTCTTCGAGGCCGTATGGTCCGCCGGAGACCATGAAATAGGTGGCGCCGATCAGCGGGATCAGGCGCATCCGTGTGGAAGGGTACCGCCCCCGGCCCGAAGGGTATAGCCCGTCGCTGCATGTGGATGGGTGTGCGGGCAACGCGGACCTTTCCTGCGGGGTATGGGGTTTGCTGTCAGTCTAGCGGATGGGTGCTGCGGACTACACTCAAAACGTATGCCTCTGCGGGAACGGGTCGTTGGGATGGCGCGCGCACTCCACTGGCGCCGCGGACTGCGTGCCGGGTTCGCCGTGGCCTCGGCGATGCTCGCGTGCCAACTGCTGGGCAAGCCGATGGGCTGGGCAGCTCTGGGCGGCTTTGAGGCGGTGCTGGTGGATAACGGCGGCCCCTACCGCAGCCGCCTGCAGACGGTCGCAGCCGTCCTTCTAGGCGGCGCGGCCTGTGGGCTGGTGGGCTCGCTCATTCCTTCCGCGGGGAGCGCGGCGCCGGGTCTTGCAATCGCCGTCGCGGTCACCGCCGCCGTATGCTTCGCGGTCACGTTTGCCCGCGTCGCTTCGCAGACCATTGCAAGCACGTCCGTCATCATCCTGGTGTTGTACTTCGCGGGATTCGGAAGCTCCGGGCGCACGCTCCATCAGGCGGCGGGCAATGTGCTGGCGTATGTTCTGGGCGGCGTGTGGGCGGCGGGCGTCAGCTTTGTGTTCTGGCCGGTGGACCCGTTCCGGCCGGCGCGGCTGGCGATCGCAGAGGCGTATGAACTGCTGGGCGCCTTCTCCGCCACGCTCCACACGGCGACGCCCGCTGTGCGCGATCAGGACCAGGCGCGGGCGACAGGCTTCAAGCGTCAGCTCCGCTCGAAGCTCGAGTCGGCGCGGGCCGCGCTTGCGGCGACACCGGCGCGAATGCCGGCCCGCACCGTGCGCGCCCGCAATTTGAGCGTCCTGCTGGAGACCGCAGATATGCTGTTCGCCACGACAGTGCGCGCCGGGGAACTGGCCGCTGGCCGGCTGGCCGGCGATGCAGCCGAGCGGCTGGAAGAGCTGGCCCGATGGCTGTGCGGAGCCGAGCGGGCGATCGGCGCGGGGCTTCGCGAACGGCCCGCGGACGGAGGCTCCTCCTACGGTCCCGAGGGCTCGCACCGGCTCGAGCAGATTACGCGGCGGACGCAGGCCGTCGAACACCGCCGGCCCGACGGGTACGGCGACACCGAGGTGTTGCGCCGGCTCGCGGCCGACGAGCGCGACTCACTCCAAAATGTGGAGATCGCCTTCGAAGCCGTCCGCGCCGTGTGGTCCGGCGTGGACTCCGGCGCAGGCCGGCGCCCGTCCATGCTCCCCGCGGAGCGTCTCGCCACCGAGAAGGCGAGCTGGCGCGACGCTGTGGTGCAGAACTGGACGCTGGACTCCGTGATGATGCGGCACGCGCTGCGGATGTCTGTGGTGGGCGCGGCCGACGTGCTGCTGATGCGCACCGTGCACGTGACGCATGGGTTCTGGCTCGCGATGACCTCCATCATCGTGCTGCAGCCATACAGCTCGGGAACCCTGCGCAAGAGCCTGCAGCGCGTCGGGGGCACCGTCGGCGGCGGCGTGCTGGCAGCGCTGCTGGTCGCCGTGATTCATAGCTACGCTGGTATGGTGGTGGTGATCACGGCGTGTTCCGTGCTGACGCTGGCGACCTACGCGGTGGACTACGGCTGGTACAGCTTCTTTCTGACGCCGACGTTCGTGCTGATGTCGTTGCCCTATCTGCGCGACTGGCAGTATGCGGGCGTGCGGATGGTGACCACGCTTCTGGGCGCAGCCACGGCGCTGGTCGCGATGCGCCTGCTTTGGCCGCAGAGTCTGCGCGTGGAGCTGGGTGGGCTGCTGGCGCGGCTGGCCCGGGCAGGCGAGGCCTATCTGCGAGCCGCACTGGCCTTCTGGGAGACTCCGCCGGACGAGCGCCCGGCCGCAGAGCGGCAGATACTGGCCTCCGCGCGCCGCGCCTGCGGATTGAGCAGCCAGGATGCCGAGGAGGCCCTGGACAGGGCAATGCTGGAGCGGCTGCCGGTAGCCTTCTCCCGCGGCAGGCGGCCTTCCGCCGTCAACGAAAGCGCGCTCACGTTTACGACCTACATGCGGCGGTTTACCCAGTGCCTTACGGTGCTCGCGGCGGAGGCCAGCCCGGATGCGCGGACGATACGGCGGGTGGGGACGCTCGCTGTCCGCCTGGAGACGATCGCGCGAAACCTCTCCGGGGTACGCACGCCAGGCGACGCAGGGGAGGCCCGGAAGCCCAGCCGGGATCAAGACGGCAACGACGCGGAAATCGGCCGAGGGGGACCGGCAGCCAGCCTGCCCGAGCAGATGCTCCAAAGAATGGAGCGGCAGGCAGGCGTCCTCGAGCGCGCAGCAAAGGCAATGACTGCGGACGCGCAGCCTCGTTGACAGGATGGACGAAGATTGCACGCGCGGACGGATATGCGCAAAGGTGGGCAGGTGTTCGGTTTACTATCTAACGTGACATGTCTTTAGCTGATTCGCTGTTCGGCAAGCCCCTGGCTACAAGCGAAGAACGCGCCGAGCACATCGGCGTCGCCGCTGGGATCCCCATCTTTGGGCTCGATGCCCTGACCTCCGCGGCGTACGGGCCGGAGACTGCGCTTTCTCTTCTGATCCCGCTCGGCCTCATGGGGATTCAGTATATTGTGCCGATCATCTCCGCAATTCTGATCCTGCTGGTCATCGTGTACTTCTCCTACCGGCAGACGATCGCAGCCTATCCGGGCGGCGGCGGGTCCTACACGGTAGCAACGGAAAACCTGGGCACAGGCGCGGGGCTGCTGGCCGCCGCTGCGCTGATGATCGACTACATCCTGACGGCTGCGGTGGGCATCTCGGCTGGCGTGGAGGCGGTAGTCTCCGATCAGCAATGGCTGCTGCCGCACACCCTGTTCCTGTGCCTTGTCATCCTGGCGGTGCTCGCGATTGTGAACATGCGCGGCGTAAAGGATACCGGCGCGGCCTTTATTCTGCCGACATTCTTCTTCGTAGGAACCCTGCTGACCTGCATCGCGGTGGGCGTCTTCCATGTGTACAAGACCGGCGGGCATCCGGTTGCGGCGGCGGCCCTGGCTCCGCCGACCATTCATCTGATCGGATACTGGCTGCTGCTGAAGGCGTTCTCAAACGGCTGCGCCGCGATGACGGGCGTGGAGGCAGTGTCGAATGGCGTAGGAGCGTTCCGCGAGCCGCGCACCCGCAACGCGCAACGTACGCTCACGGTAATCATCTCGATCCTTATCGTGCTGCTGTTCGGAACCGCCTACCTGGCCAAGAAGTATCAAATCATGGCGATGGACCCGTCGAATCCCCACTACCAGAGCCTGCTGAGCTTGATTGTGATGGCCGTGCTCGGGCGCGGGTGGTTCTATCACCTCACGATGTGGTCCGTCTTTCTGGCGCTGTGCCTGAGTGCGAACACGGCGTTTGCCGATTTCCCGCGGCTGACGCGGGCGATTGCGCAGCACGACTACCTGCCGCATGTGTTTATCCTCCGCGGCCGACGGCTCCTGTTCTCGCACGGCATCTATGCGCTGACCGGCTTTACCGCCGTGCTTCTGATCATGTTCGGCGGCGTGACCGACAAGCTGATCTCGCTCTATGCGATCGGCGCGTTTCTTGCGTTTACGCTGTCGCAGGCCGGCATGGTGATGCACTGGAAGCGCGACCCCGAGCACCACGGGTTTTTGCGGTACTGGCACATGTTTGTGAACGGCACCGGAGCCCTCGCTACGGGCATCACCACGCTGATCGTGCTGATTGCGAAGTTCACCGCGGGTGCTTGGGTCACGGCGATTCTGGTGCCGGTGCTGATCCTGCTGATGCTTGGCATCAAACGGCACTACACGCGCGTCAAGGGCGAGATGACCGACATGACGCCGCTGAACACCACGAACCTGGAGCAGCCGCTGGTCGTCATCCCCATGGCGCGCTGGGATCGCGCCACGGAAAAGGCGCTTCGCTTCGGCATGCTGCTGTCCAAGGAGATCAAGGTCGTCAACGTGGACTGCGATGAGGGCGAGCAGGCCCTGTGCGCGGTGTGGGACGAGAAGGTGGCGAAGCCGATCGACAGAGGCGGCCTGGCACAGCCCGAGCTCGTGACGCTGCACTCAACCTTCCGGCTGGTGATCGGCCCGCTCATCGACTACATCTTCGAACTGGAGCGACAGCACCCCGGGCGAAAGATCGCAGTCCTGCTGCCCGAGATGGTGGTGCGGCACTGGTGGGAGAACCTGCTCCACAATCAGCGGGTGCAGCTCCTCAAGCTGATCCTGCTGCTTAAGGGCAACCAGCGCATAGTGGTGGTCAATATCCCCTGGTATCTCTAACCCCGGAAGCCCCCGAGCGGGTGGTCTCTCGGTGCGAGCCCCGCGGTCTTCCACGCACGATCACCCGCACTCGCGCTCCAAATGCTCCCGGCTGCTTCAAACGGACGACACGTGCGACAGCGCGGCGTCACGCCTCTGCCATGCGGGGCTGAGGGTCCGCAGCCGCTCCACCGCTTCGGCGACGAGCTCGATGGCGCGGTCGACCTCCTCCACCGTGGTATGGCGGGTCAGCGAAAGACGGATGCTGGCGCGGGCGCGCCCTTCGTCCAAACCCATTGCGGTGAGCACGTGCGAAGGCTCTGTGGCGCCCGACTGGCAGGCCGAGCCTCCGCTGACCGCCAGGCCTTTCAGGTCCAGTGCAATGACCAGTGCCTCGGCGTCCAGATGATCGAAGAACAGATTCGTCGTGTTCGCCACGCGCTCGGCCTCTGCCCCGTTCCCTCCGGCCGCCTCCACGCGGGCGAGGATGCCCTTCTCCAGGCGGTCGCGAAGAGCGGCGAGCTCCGCGGGACCTG
>JALYIA010000160.1 GCA_030776065.1 Acidobacteriota bacterium | reverse complement strand
CCCCAAACCCCTTAGACGAAGTACCTTAGCGCCAAAGTCCGGGCCGCACCCCTCACCGTTCGCCCCTCCCCTGCAGCCAACGGTGCATCCAGCTGAACCGCAGGTGAAACGCAAGAGACGTATAGCTCAGCATCTCGTGGAAGTACCGCTGCGCCAGGTCCACCCCGTCGATGTGTCCCAGCGTCGCCCGCGGCGAGGGGTACACCGTCAGGCCGGCGTTCTGGCACAGCTTGCGGATCCGGAACAGGTGAGTTCCGTCGCTCACCACAACAAGGCTGCTCAGCCGCCGCGCCCGCGCGATCTCTGCCAGCCGCTGCACCTGCTGCTCCGTATCCACCGAACGCGTCTCCGCCACAATCCGCTCGTAGGGAACGCCCTTCGCCAGCAGGTAATCCCGGCCCACGCCGCCTTCGGTCATCCCCGAATCGCGGTCGCTTCCTCCGCCCAGCGTAATCACCAGCGGCGCAACCTGCTTCCGGTAGAGGTCCACCGCGTGATCCAGCCGCGCATGCAGCACCGGCGACGGACGTCCGCCGTACTCCGCCGCCCCGAACACCGCAATCGCATCCGCCCGCCGAGCCTCATCCCGTCCGGCAACCTGGTTGATCGCGATGTACAGCCAGCCGAACCACCCCAGCCCGAACAGCAGCACGACGCTGAGCAGCCGCCACGCCAGCCTTCCGCCGGCCGAGCCGCTCGCTGCTCTGTACCCTGCTTGCGTCATCATCCTCCGCAGCCGCTCAGCGCTGCAGCGCCAGCGCGATCTCATGGGTCGGGATCGCGCCCTCGCGCAGAATCATCCAGGAGTTGCCGCCGCCCGAGAGGTCGACGATCGTCGTCGGAGTACTGCGCGCCGTCGGTCCACCGTCCACGATCAACGGCAGCTGGTCGCCCAGCTGCTCCATCACGGCGCGCGCATGCGTACACTCCGGCCGGCCCATCAAATTCGCCGAGGTCGCCGTGATCGGCACGCCCAGGCGAGCCACCACCGCCCGTGCGATCGCCGCCTCGGGAACCCGCAGCGCCACGTTGCCCGTGTTCGCCGTCACCCGCAGCGGAAGCCGCGCACCGGCCTTCACCACCAGCGTGAGCGGCCCCGGCCAGAAGCGCTCGGCGAGCCGGTCGAACGCCGTATCGATGTCCCGCGCCAGCCCGTACGCCTGCGCCGTGTCCGCGATCAGCAGAGATAACGGCTTGTGCCGCGCGCGCGTCTTGATCTCGTAGATCCGGTCCACCGCGCGCAGATTCACAGGATCCACGGCAAGCCCGTAGAACGTGTCCGTCGGCAGCGCCGCGACGTTGCCCGCGCTCAGGCTCGCCGCAACACGCTCCACCAGCTCCGGCTCCGGTTCATCGGGTTGAATCCGCAACATCTCAGCCAGCAATCGTTGCTCCCGGGCAGCTCGGCGGCCCATTCAGTCTGCGTCCACGGTTCAAGATCGCCAGGCGCGCACGGTTGGAGTGCAACCCGCTGCTCCGCTTCCTCCCGGCGCAAAACCACGCGTTCGGCTTCAAGGCGCGAACCGGATTCCGTCAGAACCACAGACTCTTCCGTAAGACCGCACCATACCATATGCACTCCTCCGTCTCAATCCACAGCGCACGTAGCTCGCATCCCGCGCTCCCGCCCGACCGCTCTCGTGCGCGCCGCGGGAGGCGTATTCTTGGCACAATGTCTCCGCCATACGAACGCCTCGCCAGCCGCAGCAACCCGCGCATCAAGCAGCTCCGCGCCGCTCTGGCAGGAAACACGCGGCTCGCAGACGGCATGATCGCGATCGAAGGACCGCACCTCGTCGCCGAGGCCATCCGCAGCGGCATCGTGCTCGCCACCCTGTTCCTCGCCGAAGGCACACCCCTTCCGCAGGACCTGCCCGAGGACGTGGAGGTGCTGCACCTCTCCCGCGAGGCCTTCGGCAGCGCCGCCTCCACCGCGGCGCCGCAGGGCATCGCCGCGCTCCTCCAGGCTCCGCGCCTGCCGCTCGCACTCGACCGAGACCCGCTGCTGCTGATCGCCGCAGGACTCCAGGACCCGGGCAATCTCGGCACGCTCATCCGCTCGGCCGAGGCCTTCGGCGCCGCCGGCGTGCTGCTTACGCCCGGAACGGTAAGCCCCTGGAACGGCAAGACCATGCGAGCCTCTGCGGGCTCCGTCTTCCGTGTCCCGGTCCTGCAGGTCGACCATGCCGCGGTGGCCGCGCTCCCGTCGCAACAGATCCGCGTGCTCGCCGCCGTCACCGGGGACTCCGCTCCGCACTACTCCTCGTCCGTGCCGCTGGGCGACCTGGACCTGACGCGCGGCTGCGCCTTTCTGATCGGGAACGAAGGGGCGGGGCTCTCCGCCGATCTCCTTGCGCTGGCCGAGACCCGCATTACCATTCCCACGCCGGGGCCGGTGGAGAGTCTGAACGCCGCGGTCGCCGGCTCGCTGCTGCTCTACGAGGCTGCGCGACAGCGCTCCCTCAGGCGGCGGCCACCTCACGGCGAGCCGCACGCATGAGCCTCTTCGATATGCCGCCGGCGGCGGCCGGCGGACACGCCACGCAGAGGCGCGCGCCGCTCGCCGAGCGCATGCGCCCGCACACGCTCCAAGAGTATGCGGGCCAGCACCACCTGCTCGCTCCCGGCAAGCCGTTGTCGCTCGCCATCGCGAACGACGATCCGGCATCGATGATCTTCTGGGGTCCCCCCGGAACCGGCAAGACGACCCTGGCCAAGATCATCGCGGCGCTCACCCGCGCCAGCTTCATCGAGTTCTCGGCTGTGCTCTCGGGCATCAAGGAGATCAAGGCCGTCATGGCCGACGCGGAGAAGGCCGCGACGTACGGAAGCCGCACCATCCTGTTCATCGATGAGATCCACCGCTTCAACAAGGCCCAGCAGGACGCGTTTCTGCCGTATGTCGAGCGCGGCTCCATCCGCCTGATCGGCGCCACCACGGAGAATCCTTCGTTTGAGCTGAACGCCGCGCTTCTCTCGCGTTGCCGCGTGTATACGCTCGAGCCGTTGACGGAGCAGGACATCGTCGGGCTGCTGGAGCGCGCCCTCGCCGACCGCCTGCGCGGCGTCCGCGCCGCGCTTCCCGCCGATGCGCCCGCCATCACAGCGGACGCTGAGGCGCTGGCGAGGATCGCGTCCTTCGCCTCGGGCGACGCGCGCTATGCGCTGAACGCGCTCGAAGTTGCCGCCTCGCTTGCCTCGGCCGGCGAACCCTACCGGATCACACCGGCGATCGCGGGCGAGGCACTGCAGCGCCGCGTGCTGCTGTACGACAAGTCCGGCGAGCAACACTACGACCTGATCTCGGCGCTGCACAAGTCCGTGCGCAACTCCGATCCGGACGCCAGCCTGTACTGGCTCGGTCGCATGCTGCAGGCGGGCGAAGACGCGATGTACGTCGCGCGCCGCGTCGTGCGCATGGCGGTCGAAGACATCGGCCTCGCCGCACCGGAGGCCCTGAACCTCTGCCTCTCGGCCCGCGACGCGATGCACTTCCTGGGCTCGCCCGAGGGCGACCTGGCACTGGCACAGGCGGTGGTGTACCTTGCGCTCGCACCCAAGTCGAACGCCGTCTACAAGGCCTACGGGGATGTGTTGCAGGAGATCGAGGCCAGTGCGGCGGAGCCGGTTCCGCTGCACCTGCGCAACGCGCCGACCAGGCTGATGAAGTCGCTGAACTACGGCCGCGACTACCAGTACGCGCACGAGCTGGAAGGAAGGGTGGCGGATATGGACTGCCTGCCGCCGTCGCTCGCAGGACGCCGCTTCTTCCACCCGACGGGCGAGGGGCGGGAGCGCCAGCTTGCGCAGCGCATGGACGAGATCGCACGCATCCGAACGGCCAAACGCGGCATGGGCACCCGCGACATGGGTACCCGCGGGATGGGCAAACGCGGAGCCTCCGAACCAGGCCCCGCGGGTGAGGAGCCGGCGAGCTAGACGGTGCAGGCCGCGCGGGCTGCCCGGCTCGCCCGTACACGCCGCGCCATCGCACCGGCGGGAGCCATGCCAAGCGCCAGCAGCACGAAGGACGAAGGCTCCGGCACGGGAGCCACGGGCACGGTCGGCACCACGGGCG
>JALYIA010000159.1 GCA_030776065.1 Acidobacteriota bacterium | reverse complement strand
GGGTGGAGGCGTGGCTGCGGGGGGCGGAGGGTGTGCGGGGTGCGGTGTCGGGGGTGGAGGCGACGCACTGGGGGTCGCGGCTGTGTACGCTGCGGGTGAGTGAAGAGGGCGGGGGGGAGCTGGCGCTGGGGTTCTGGGAGTCGGATAACCCGCTGCAAGGGCGGCCGGCGGCGGTGGAGGGGGATCTGATTGCGACGGGCATGCGGTTCGGTGTGGTGGTGGCGCGGTGGAATGCGGTGATCACGGACCGGCTGCTGCAGGGCTCGCTCGATGCGCTTTCGAGGAGCGGGGCGAGGCGGGGGGATGTGGAGATTGTGCGGGTGCCGGGGGCGTGGGAGATTCCGGCCGCGGCGCGGACGTTGGCGGAGACGGGGCGGTATGACGGGATTGTGACGCTGGGCTGCCTGCTGCGTGGGGAGACGGCGCACTACGAGGCGATCTACACCGAGGTGGCGCGCGGGATCGGACAATCGCAGCAGGAGACGGGCGTGCCGCATGCGTTTGGCGTGCTGACGTGCGAGACGCTGGAGCAGGCGCTGGACCGGGCGGGGGTGAAGGCGGGCAACAAGGGCTTTGAGGCGGCGGTGGCGGCGATCGAGATGGTCTCGATTGGGCGCAAGGTGGGCGGCGAGGGCGGAACGCAGAGAGTGGTGAGCGAATAGATGGGCACACGGAGGAAGTCGCGCGAGTTGACGATGCAGATGCTGTTCCAGGGGGACCTGGGCAAGCACACGCCCGATGAGGTGCGGACGCTGTTCTGGCCGTCGCGCGACGACGTGGATGCGGAGACGCGGGGGTTTGCGGAGGATCTGTACCGGGTGGCGACGACACGGCAGGCTGAGGTGGACGCGCTGATCGAAGAGCATGCGCAGAACTGGCGTCTGGAGCGGATGCCGGTGGTGGACCGGAACCTGCTGCGGACGGCAGTGGCGGAGATGCTGGGCTCGCCGAATACCCCGGCGGCGATCATCATCAACGAGGCGCTGGAGATTGGGCGGCGGTATGCGGCGCCGGAGTCGATTCACTTTTTGAATGGGGTGCTGGATGCGATTGCGCGGAGTCTGCTGAAGCAGCGGCTGGGGTAGGGGGCAGGGATTAGCAAGGCAGGGATCAGCAAGGCAGGGAGCAGGGATCAGGGATCAGCAAGCAAGGGCAGGGATCAGGGATTAGCAAGCAGCGGCTGGGCAGGGATCAGAGGGCAGGGCTCCGGGAGCAAATTGTGGCTTTGGTGGAACAATAAGGGCCGCCCTATAACAATAAGGGCCGCCCTATATGGAGGCGGCCTTTACCGTTACTTGCTGCTCCTACGTCTTTTCTTGCTGATCCCCGTCCCTTGTGCCTGTCTTTACGTGATCCCTGATCCCTGATCCCTGCCTGATCCCTGATCCCTGGCCCCTGCCTGAGCCCTGCCTGATCCCTGATCCCTGGCCCGTCCCTGATCCCTTATCCCTGTCTTACGTGGTCTTGCGGGGCTTCTGGGCCAGGAGATTGACGGGGACGATGGCGCCGTTGGGATCGGCGAGTGCGGGGGCGAGTGTGCCGGTGTCGGTGAGGCTGCTGCGGGTGATGATGTGGACGAGGTTGTCTCCGGCGGTGCCGACGAAGAAGCTGGCGTTGTCGGAACTCTCGACGCCGGTGATGGGTGCGGTGGCTGAGCCGGAGAGCTTGATGTAGGTGGTCTGGCCGAGGCCGCTGGTGGAGGGCGCGTATGCGGGAAGCACGCCGCCAGAGCCGGTGTAGGTGACGTAGGCGATGGAGGAGTCGGTTGTGGGGAAGACGCCGGTGATGGCGCTGGCGGTGATGGGTGACAGGGCCACGGCGGAGGGTACGTTCGAGAAGCTCTGGGTGCCGTTGAGGGGGCAGGCGCCGGTGGGGATGGTGACGAGCAGGTCGTAGAGCGTGGGGGCGGGGGTGACGGTGGCTCCGAGGATGTGGCGGCCGTTGTTGGTGGCGGCGATACGGTCTGTGGGTACGGGGGCGGAGTCGGCCTGGGGGTAGAAGCTGTTGGACTCGCTGATGACGCCGTTTGCGGTGGTCTGTGTGCTGACGGCGCAGTAGCTTCTGCCGATGGTGGTGGATCCGGCGAAGTATGCGCCGACGCTGGGGACGGTGGAGGCGACGTCGGCTGCGGGGACGGGGTTCTGCACGGGGGTCCAACCGGTGAAGGCGGAGTAGACGAGGACCTGGCTGGCGGGGGAGACGACGGCGGGTGAGGAGGATGTGGCGGCGGTGGTGACGGTGCCGGTGGTGATGTAGACGGTCTGGGCGTCGGGCGCGTAGACGGCGTGGGTGCCGACTCCGCCGAAGGTGGTCTGGACGGCGCCTGCGGAGGACTCGATGGAGATGGTCTGGCGGCTGGGGTCGGTGAGGATGACGCTGCTGTTGTCGGGTGCGACGGCGAGCACCTGGCCGGGGGAGGTGACGTCGGTGCGGGTGAGGCTGAGGGAGTTGACGGCGCTGACGACCATAAGGCCGGAGGAGCTGCCGAGGTAGAGGGTGGTGCCGTCGCTGCTGAGCACCATGGAGTTGGGGACGTAGGGGAGGCGGAAGGGCTGGCCGGTGGTGTTCACGGTGAAGTCCCGCGGGACGATGTACTGGCTTTGGGTGCTGGCCATGTAGAGCACGGTGCTGTTGGTGCCGGCGGTGACGATGTTGACGCCGTTGGAGGTGACGGGCTTGCCGTTGCCGAAGAGGCCGATCTGGCTATAGGGCGCGGGGTTGCAGGAGGACGGCTGGCAGACGGCTGAGATGGAGGCGGATCCGGCGTAGGTTGGGGTGACGCTTCCGCTGGACGAGGCGGGGATGATGGCGGACGCGGTGGAGACGTATTCCAGGGTGAGTCCCGTGAGGGTCTGGCCGTTGGTGTCGAGGATGGTGGCGGTGAGGGGCTGGGTGTTGTTGAGGTTTACAGGGACGGGGTTGGCGGTGGTGCCTGCGGCGGTGAGTGTGATCGAGGCCGGGGGGCAGGTGGCGAAGAAGCCGGCGGAGCTGGCGGCGTTGGACACGTTGGCGGAGATGAGGGTGGAGCCGGGCTGCTGGGCGGTGGCGACTCCGTTCTGGTCGATGGTGACGATGCTGCTTGTCTGCGCGGTGTACTGGAGGTGGCCGGCCTGGCAGGTGATGTTGGTGAGATTGGAGCCTGTGCCGGAGTAGACGCGGGCGACGAGCTGCGCGGTCTTGCCCTGGGAGATGCAGGCGTTGGCTGCGTAGGGTGGCGCGCTGACGACGTCGCTGGTGGCCAGGGGGCAGCAGTTTGTGGTGGGGTCGGTGGTGCAGTTTGCGGTTGGATTGCCGAGCACGACGCTGGTGACGACGGGATGGACGAAGACGGGCAGCGCGTTGCTGGCCACGCCGGCGGCGCTGGCGGTGATGTAGACGGTGCCGGACTTGTTGGTGGCGTTGCAGACGGTGTAGTCGGGGATGCCGCCGCCGGAGTTCCGGTTCCAGGTTCCGCCGCAGAGCCGGCCGTTGCTTGGCTCGATGTCTGCGATGGTCATGTCGGACGTGCTGTAGCTGTAAGCGCCTACGGAGGCGGTCTGGCCCTTGCAGTCCGTGGCGGAGGGTGTGCCGACCTGGCCGATCTCGGCGTAGTTCAGCGAGATGCCGTAGACCTTTGGCAAGAGGGTGATGGTGGTGACGGTACCGGTGGTAATGCCGGTGTCGCCGCCATTACAGAAGACGGGCGAGGCATTCTTCGAGCAGCCCGAGATCGAGACACCGAACGGAAGAGCACACAGAAACAGGACGACCAACGAAAAAAACCGACGCATTCAACCTCCCCGTCCGAGGCCCTGAACAGGCTGGACGGTCCATCCCGCAACAATGAAGTCCCGGTTATGTTCCAGTTTAGAAGGCGGGGGGGAAGGACGCAAATACGGGGTGGGACGGGGGCGGGTGGGAGTGGTCCGTTGTGCGGTGAAAGGTGGTCGTTGACCGTTGTCCGTTGTCTGTTGCTCGGTGTGGGTTCACGGGGACGTCTCTGATCCCTGGGCCTGGTTCCCTGGCTGCTCCGGCATCTGGGCTTCGAACCACTCGAGTGCGCGGCGCAGCACGTCCTTTTTGTGGGCCGGGTCGGTGAAGTGGTGGCCTTCGTTGGGATAGACGACGAGCTGGGTTTTGACTCCCTGGGCGCGGAGGGCGTGCCAGAACTCGAAGCTTTGCGGCGCGGGGCACTCGCCGTCGCGGTCGCCGACGACGACGAGGGTGGGGGTTTTGACGCTATGGATGTAGTTGATGGCGGAGCTTCTGGCGTAGACGGCGGGGTCGTCGTAGACGGTGTTGCCGAAGAAGGGGACCATCCACTGGTCGATGGAGTTCTCGCCGTAGTAGGAGAGCCAGTTGGCGATGCCCGCGCCGGCGACGGCGGCGTGGAAGCGGGTGGTCTGGGTGACGGCGAACATGGTCATGAAGCCGCCGTAGCTCCAGCCGGTGAGGCCTTCGCGGCGCGTGTCGATGGGGAAGCGCTTTTCGAGGAGGTCCATCCCGGCGAGGACGTCGCGGAGGTCGCCGTAGCCGAAGTCCTTGATGTTGGCCTGGGTGAAGGTCTCGCCCTGGCCGTAGGAGCCTCGGGGGTTGGGGAGGAAGACGAAGTAGCCGAGGGCGGAGAAGGGGATGGGGCCGAAGGCGGCTTCCGGCCAGCGCGGCGTGACGGCGGAGGAGGGGCCGCCGTGGACGGAGACGAGCAGCGGGTAGCGGCGGGCGGGGTTGTAGTCGGCGGGGTAGACGAGCCAGCCCTGGATGTCGCGGCCATCGTTGGTCCAGGTGACGGACTCAGCCTTGCCCCAGGAGGGTTTGAGGGCGTCGTTGAGGTGGGTGAGCTGGATGAGGTGGGTGAGGGGGCCGGCCCAGACTTCGGGGGGATGGGTGTAGGAGGAGCGGATGAGGGCGATGCTGGGGAGGGGCGGGTTCTGGGGTGCGGGTGCTGTTGCGGGGGCTGTTGCGTTTTGGGCGATGGAGAGGCTGAGGACGTCGAAGCCGGCGATGATGGTTTCGGGCAGGGTGAGGTCGATGGCCGCGTCAGGGGCGCCGGTGGCGGGATCGAGTGCGGTGATGTGGGAGTCGCCGCCGCGGTGCTCGGTGACGAGGAGCTGGTGGGGGGTGCGCCAGTCGATCCAGGCGGGGGAGGCGGGGCGGTTGGGCGTGAGGTTGCGGGGCTGTTCGTTGGGTTTGAGGCCGGTGGCGGGGATGAGGTAGATGTCGCCGCCGGTGGAGCCCTGGTCGGACATGAGGCCGGCGATGAAGGCGATTTGTTTGCCGTCGGGGGAGAAGCGGGGGACGGCGAGCTGGAGGCCGTGGAGGGGGCCTGGGATGGTGGGGTCGAAGAGGACAATTTCCTTGTGTATTTGCGCTGTATCTCCGGCCCAAGTCGGAATCTCGTTCCAATAAAGCTTCGCCACCCACCAATTATTTTCCCCGGGTGGCTGAGCACCAATAAAAACGATGTGTTTGGAGTCGGGCGCCCACGCGAACTCATATGCATGGAGGTGCGTGCCTTTGCCTGCAGATGGATCAGTGAGGGCGATCTCCATATTTCCGCCTTTATCAATCCCCTCGATCACCGCAATGGTTTGAATCTCGACGCCGTCTTCGCCGATGACTCCGGACGGGGGCTTCATGGCGTCGAGGGCGCCGGCGGGGCGGGTGGCGTTTTTGACGAAGAGGAAGGCGATGGAGTGGCCGTCGGGGGACCAGCGGAGGTCGCTGATAGTGCCGTGCAGGTGGGAGATCTGGCGGACGGCGTTGGTGGCGGGGGTCCAGAGCCAGAGGCTTTCCTGCCTGGCGGGGTCGGGCCTGGGTGCGGCGGTGGCCCCGAGGGCGGTGGTGCAGTCGGAGAGGAAGGCGAGCTGGCGGCCGTCGGGGGACCAGGCGGGGTGGCCGGCGGTACAGGCGCCCGGGGTGGTGCGGGAGCGGTCGCCGGCTGTGTCGGGGGAGAGGACGCGGTCCGGCGTGCGGGCGGCGATGCCGGTCAGGTGGAGCTCGGACCCGCGCGCGCCTTTGTAGGTCCAGGCGACCTGGGCTGAATCGGGGGAGATGGCTGCGGAGACAGGGGTTTTGACCTGGTCGAGGGCGTCGAGGAGGTTCGAGACGCGTGTGGCCGGGCTGCTGGCCGGCGTCTGGGAGGGAGTTTGGGGGTGGGCTATCGGACAGAAGGCAAGGCCGATGAGCACGATGCGGACACCGCCGACGGAGGGTCGCAGGCGGACGGGAGCGGAGGCCTTCGGATGGCCGGGCGCGGTCATGGGAAAGAGCCTAGCATGGGGGAACCTGGGGGCTTGCGCGGGCTGCGTGGCTTGCGGATCGGCGTCGGTTGGGAGGGGGGACGCTGCCCTGGCGTGGCCTCGATCTTGACCCGCACCGAGACCCTTGCTATTCTTAGAGGGTTCCGTGCGTAACCGGAATGCGCTGTTGCGGACTCGTGGCAGGTTGAGCGATTTCGGCGGCGCGGAGTGCAGGCGGGCTCAGCCCGTTTGCGGTATCATGAGCTAGTATGTTTTGCCGCAGGGTTTATGCAGGGTAGGCATGAGCCATTTACGCTGTGGCACCTCGCAATCGCACCTGCGACACCCTCCTCCGCTGTGTACCGCGTTCGTCTTCGGTACGTTCGGAATCCAAGGCGGGCTATGTGGGTCGGAACAGTTTGAAACGGAGTCAACTCCACCTTCCAGAGGTTCTGGTGTGGGCCTTCAGAGGCCGGCCAGGGGAAGCAATGGACGCTGGGCCACCGTCAACTGTGATTCGTCTGAGTTCTGTTTGTCCAGACGGGCAGCAAGGGACAATCTTCGCGTGAGGCACGCACTGTGTCCTCGGCTTTTCGTGCGTACAGCGTGCGAGGGGCGAGCGAAGGGGTCTCCTTGAAGCCTGGCTGCGAAGGTCAAGTTTGGTTTGAGAGAGCGGCTTCCGGCCGTTTCGACGTAATCCGGATCGAAGGAGTTCGAGTGCCTACGTTTCATCAGCTCGTCAAGCAGGGCCGCACGCCCACACGGTATAAGACTGCCAGCCCCGCGCTGCAGGGGTCGCCCCAGCGCCGCGGCGTGTGCACGCGCGTTTACACGCAGACGCCCAAGAAGCCGAACTCGGCGCTGCGGAAGGTGGCGCGGGTGCGTTTGACCAACGGGATCGAAGTGACGACGTATATCCCAGGCATCGGCCACAACCTGCAGGAGCACTCGATCGTGCTGATCCGCGGGGGCCGTGTGAAGGACCTGCCGGGCGTGCGGTACCACGTGGTTCGCGGCTCGCTCGATTCGGTGGGCGTAGCGAACCGGAAGCAGGGCCGGTCGAAGTACGGCGCGAAGCGTCCGAAGGCCGCTGCAGGCAAGTAAGGCCGTTGTCCGCTGGCCGTTGTCCGTTGCGTGTGTGTGGAGCGGCTTCGAGCGGACGGCGAAGAACGTAGAACGGTTAACGATGGAACAGGCCCGGAACGTGAGAGGTTCACCGCTCCGGGGGAAGACGAGAAGGAAGAGAGCAATGCCCAGAAAAGGTTACATCGCCAAGCGTGAGGTTGCAGCGGACCCGGTCTACAACTCGACCCTGGTCACGAAGTTCGTGAACTCGATGATGTGGGGCGGCAAGAAGTCGACCGCGCAGGGAATCTTCTATACCGCCATGACGAATCTTGAGCAGAAGGGCGGCGACGAGGCCCTGAAGCTGTTCAAGAAGGCGATCGAGAACTGCAAGCCGCTGCTCGAGGTCAAGAGCCGGCGCGTGGGCGGAGCGAACTACCAGGTGCCGATCGAGGTTCTGCCGGAGCGGCGTACCTCGCTCGCAATCCGCTGGCTGGTGACGTACGGCCGTGCACGCGGGGAAAAGGGCATGGTCGAGAAGCTGACGGCCGAGCTGCTGGATGCGGCGAACGGACGTGGGGCGGCGATGAAGAAGAAGGAAGACGTCCATCGCATGGCCGAGGCGAATAAGGCCTTCGCGCACTATCGCTGGTAAGTCAGGGAGCAGAGCCCAGAGCCCAGGGTACGGGGCTCGACAGGGAACAGCAAGGTATAACCGCAGGCGATAAGCCTGCAGAGATGAGATCACGACCGTGGCACGCACTATACCTCTGAATCGTTGCCGGAACATCGGGATCATGGCGCACATCGACGCCGGAAAGACGACGACGACCGAGCGCATTCTCTTCTATACGGGCATCACGCACCGTATCGGCGAGGTGCACGAGGGCACGGCCACCATGGACTGGATGGAGCAGGAGCAGGAGCGCGGGATTACGATCACCTCCGCTGCGACGACCTGCACCTGGAAGAACACGCGCATCAACATCATCGATACGCCGGGCCACGTGGACTTTACGGCCGAGGTGGAGCGTTCGCTGCGTGTGCTCGATGGCGCGGTTGCGTGTTTCGACGCGGTCGCCGGGGTCCAGCCTCAGTCCGAGACTGTGTGGCGCCAGGCCACCAAGTACCGGGTCCCGCGAATCTGCTTCATCAACAAGATGGACAAGGCCGGCGCGGACGCGGTGTATGCCACCTCGACCATCGTCGACCGGCTGGGCGCGCGCGCCGTTCCGATCAATATTCAGATCGGCGCGGAGGCCAAGTTTCTTGGCGTGATCGACCTGGTCACGATGAAGGCGATCCTCTGGCACGACGAGACCATGGGCGCGGAGTACTCGGTCGAAGAGATTCCTGCCGATCTGCTCGAGACGGCCAAGAAGGCTCGGCACGAGCTGATCGAAGCGGTCGCGGACTCCGACGACGAGATCATGCATCTGTATCTCGAAGGGGAAGAGCCGACCGAGGCGCAGCTCAAGGCCGGCATCCGCAAGGCAACGATTGCGATGAATATCTTCCCGGTGCTGTGCGGCTCGTCCTTCAAGAACAAGGGCGTGCAGACGCTGCTCGACGCTGTGGTGGATTACCTGCCGAGCCCGCTCGACATCCCTCCTATGGTCGGCCACGACCCCGACAACATGGAACGCGAGATCGTTCGCAAGGCCGATGACAACGAGCCTCTCTCCGCGCTTGGCTTCAAGATCATGACGGACCCGTTTGTCGGCCAGCTGATCTTCATCCGCATCTACTCGGGCGTCCTGAGGACCGGCGATACGACGCTGAATCCGCGGACGGGCAAGACGGAGCGTATTGGGCGGCTGCTGAAGATGCACGCCAACAAGCGCGAAGAGATCACCGAGATCATGGCGGGCGACATCTGCGCCGCGGTTGGGCTGAAGAATCTGATCACCGGGGACACGATCTGCAATGACCGGTACCCGGTGGTGCTGGAGTCGATCGACTTCCCGAAGCCGGTGATCGAAGTTGCGGTCGAGCCGAAGACCAAGGCGGACCAGGAGAAGATGGGTGTGGCGCTGTCGAAGCTGGCGCAGGAAGATCCCACCTTCAACGTGCGCACCGACGTTGACTCGGGCCAGACGATTATTGCCGGGATGGGCGAGCTGCATCTGGAGATCATCGTCGACCGGATGATGCGCGAGTACAAGGTTGAGGCGAACGTCGGCAAGCCGCAGGTGAACTACCGCGAGACGATCCGCTCGAAGGCCGAGGCGGAGGGCAAGTACATCCGCCAGACCGGCGGCTCGGGCAACTACGGGCATGCGAAGATCCGCATTGAGCCGAACGAGCCGGGCAAGGGGTACGAGTTCTCGAACGACACCAAGGGCGGCACCATCCCGAAGGAGTACATCAAGCCGATCGACCAGGGGATCCAGGAAGCCATGCAGGGCGGCGTTCTGGCCGGCTACGAGATGGTGGACGTGAAGGTCTCGTTGTACGACGGCAGCTACCACGACGTCGATTCGAACGAGATGGCGTTCAAGATCGCGGGTTCGATCGCGTTCAAGGAGGCGGCGCGCAAGGCGAAGCCGGTTCTGCTCGAGCCGGTGATGGCGGTCGAGGTGACGGTGCCGGAGGACTACATGGGCACAATCATCGGCGATCTGAACTCGCGCCGCGGACGCATCGAGGGTATGGAGATGGTCGGAAACACGCAGGCCATCCGTGCCACCGTGCCGCTGTCGACGATGTTCGGATACGCGACCCACATGCGCGGAGCGACCCAGGGACGCGCCAACTACAGCATGCAGTTCAAGCAGTACGAGGAAGCGCCGCGGTCGGTCTCGGAAGAGATTATTGCCAAGGTGCAGGGCAAGGACGGCAAGTAGAGTTTAGCAACTGCAGGCCGCGTGCTGGAGCCGGTGTGTGATTCACCGGCGCGCGCAGAACAAAAGCGGATTCGAGAGTCAGGTACCAGGGAGACGAAGTCATGGCGAAGGAAAAGTTTGACCGGTCTAAGCCGCACGTGAACATTGGGACGATTGGGCACATTGATCATGGCAAGACGACGCTGACCGCGGCGATCACGAAGGTATTGTCGAAGCACAATCCGA
>JALYIA010000158.1 GCA_030776065.1 Acidobacteriota bacterium | reverse complement strand
GGCGCCGGCTGCGCGGTTGCGCGGAGGAGGCGAGGGGCTTTGAGGCCTCGCGATCGGGGGAGCGCGTGGGGGTGCGGCGCTTCTTGTCGGCCTCGGCGCGCTTGGCCGCGATCGTCTTGCGCTTGCGGGGGTCGACCGCGCCGGTGGTGGGCGTAACCCGGGGAGCGCGCCCCTTCTTGGGGCGAGTGGCCGCCTGGCGGTGCTTCTTGCCAAGCCGTTTCTTGTTGTCGCGCTGCGCCATGGGTGTCGGTCCTCAGATGCTGATTATAGGGAGCGGGAGCAGGAGGGGCCGGGGGCAGAGTCTGACGGGAGAGAGGACCGGGCGCGAATGAGCGAGCCTCGCGCGCTGTTCTGGACTCCCGCGACGGACAGCGAGCCTCGACGCGCCGAGTTCATCCTAGTGGTCTCGACGTTGGACACGAAGGTTGGTCTCGACGTTCGACACGAAGGGCGTGGAGTTGAAGCGCGACGCGCGCACCTTCTCGATTGCGGCCACCGGGGCGGTGCCCCCGACTGGCCGGCTGGAGCGGGCGGTGGAGTTGAAGTACCACCTGGACGCGAATCCTAAGGCGGTCCGCGCTCGCTTCACGGTCAGGATTACCGCCTGGGGCAGGATCGGCGCGGTGGATCGGGCGCTTGTCCTTGTCCCGAAGAAGTAGCCTCCCGGGAACACCTTGCTCTGGCGAGTGCGGCGGCAAGCGCGCCATGGCAGAGGGGTGTCCCCGGGAGGTCGTGCGTCAGCGCGTGCCGATGCGTCGGCGAACGGCCTGCGCGAAGCCGAGGGCGCCCGTTCCGAGCAGGATGAGCGAAGAGGGTTCAGGGGCGGGACGTATGGTTCCGGCAAACTCCTCATAGTCGTTTTCCAGGCCGGGAAGGGACACGTACGTGTCGCAGTCGACTCCGCAGCTCAGAACAAACGAGTCGTTGGCCTGGCCGGGGATGCGCACGCTGAAGTAGTAGAAGTAGGAGGGCATCAGCGCGTCGGTGATCGTGGCGCTGAGCGTGTGACTGCCCGCGTCGTAGGTGGTGGGCCCGACCAGAGTGAAGGTGTAGCTGATGCTGGTGTCCGCGTCGGTGTAGACGATGTTGGCGGCGGTGGCGGTGTGGGCGGCGTCGAAGACGATGTATCCGCCCAGAGAACCTTCGCTCAGGTGAATTCCGGTACCGCGATGAGCGTCGAAGAGGTAGCCGCCGGTGGGAAAGGTATCGGCGAAGGCGCAGGGCGTACTGGCGAGTGCGGCGAGCAGAATAAGTCGGACAAAACACATAGAGTTATCCTCCAAAGCTAGAAAGGCAGCAGAAAAGGCAGCACGGGACGCGTGGGCGTCTCGCAACGGGTGCATTGTTCCGGGGGCCGGTGTTTCGGGGACCGAAGTTCGGGGCCGAAATCGGACAGCAGGGGCCGGGAGCTTTCAACCAGAGCAAAAGGGGAGGAGTATCCGGCCTGCGACGTCTGATTCCCGCATGGGAGGTCAGAGCCGTGGGTGGATGCGTGGGTAAGCCTACCAGACGGCCCGAGACGGTGGCGAACAATTTGGTACCCTGGAGCTGGATAGCGGGGAAGGGCTCGGACGGGTGGATCGGGGCCGCCATTCTGTACGGTTCAGCGCTCTTGGCACGGTTCAGCCCCCTTGAGCGAACCCTCGACGATTGGAGTATCATCCAATAAGAGCGAGGTAACGAGCATGGCATACAGCGACAAGGTAGTAGACCACTACGAGAATCCGCGAAACGTGGGCACGCTCGACAAGGGCAGCGCCGAGGTCGGCACCGGGCTGGTGGGAGCTCCGGAGTGCGGCGACGTGATGCGCCTCCAGATCCGGGTGAACCCCGAGACCCAGGTGATCGAGGACGCAAAGTTCAAGACGTTTGGGTGCGGATCCGCCATCGCCTCCAGCTCATTGGCCACGGAGTGGGTGAAGGGCAAGACGGTAGCGGAGGCGCTGACCATCACCAATACCGACATCGTCAAGGAACTTGCGCTTCCTCCAGTCAAGATCCATTGCTCGGTGCTGGCAGAAGATGCAATCCGAGCCGCGATCGGCGACTGGAAGAAGAAGAACGGCGTGGCCGAGCAGGCAGGCGTAGCGGTGGCCGCCGCCCACTAGGCGGACGGAACGAGTGTTGGAACAGCGTATGACGATAGTCACCCTACAAACCGCGACTGCCACCGGGGCTGTCGCGTCATCCCCTGCGCCCACCGAACCCACGCCGGGCCAGGCAGTGTTGACCGCGGATGGCGAGGCTGCCGGCGCCAAGGGGATCCAGCTAACGGTGCGTGGGCTGAAGCGGATCCGTGCGGCGATGGCCAAGGAGGGGATCACGCCCGATGCCGGCGGTCTGCGGGTGGGCATCACGGGCGGGGGCTGCTCCGGCCTGAGCTATAACATCCGGTTCGACTCGCAGCCTCGGGAGCGCGACCGGGTGTATGCGTTTGCGCAGCGGCACCTGGACCCCGACGCGACTGCCGACGCGGCGCCGTTTCGCATCTTCGTCGATCCGAAGAGCTTTATCTACCTGCACGGCATGATCCTGGACTATGAGGAGACGCTGATGCGGCAGGGTTTCAACTTCATCAATCCGAACTCGACGAAGAGCTGCGGGTGCGGGTCGAGCTTCTCGGCCTGACGCCGCGCCCATCGGCCTGACGCCGCGCAAGAAGCCCATCGGTTCACTCTGGCTCGTTCCCGACACCTTGCCGCACGAGGCTCAGTCGCCCGCGGGCGTTGCATCCCTGGTGGGTTTGCGCGGCCCTCTGCGGGGCTTCTGCGGACCGGTGGCGGGCGTGCTCTTCTCTTGCTCCTGCAGGTGGTGGGCAAGCACCAGGGCGTCTCCGAAGGCCTGCCCGGCGGCTGTGTTGTCGAAGATGACCCATGTGTCGTGGGCGGCGGCCTGCTCGCGGAGCACGGCAGCGAGGCGGGCGAGGTACCCGGGTTCGTAGCTGGAGTAGTACATGCGGGGCGAGCCGTGCAGGCGGTAGTAGGCGAAGCCGGGCCAACCGCCGCACGTGGGGAGTGCGCCCGCGGCGAGTCTGGGATCGCGCAGCGGGTCGGCGGCGACACGGGCGATGCGGTGCTGGTGGAGCAGGGCGTCCGCATCGCGGGCGAACCAGCTGCGGTGGCGCGGCTCAAGGGCGAGGTTTGTCTCCGGAAATCGCTCCCGGAGCGCTTCGAAGAACTCAACTGCCGGACAGTCCTCAAACGCAAGGCTTGGTGGAAGCTGGACGAGCACGGCGCCGAGCCGTTCGCTGAGCGCTGTGGTCTCCGCCACGAAGGAATCGAACGCGCTGGATTCGACCACAAGCTTGGCGACGTGCGTGATGGCCTTGGGCAGCTTGGCGGAGAAGCGGAACGCGGGGGGTGTGGATGCAGCCCAGCGCGTCCAGGTGGAGAGCCGGTGCGAGCGGTGGAAGCTGGAGTTGATCTCCGCGCAGTGCAAGATGCCGGCGTAGCGCTCCAGGTGGGAGCCGGAGCCCGGCGCGTGGGAGGCCAGGGGCGGGGGGATCGTCCATCCGGCGGTTCCGATGCGCACCATGCCGTGTTGGATGCGTCCGGCTCACCGTGCCGGACGGGCGGCGCGCTCTAGAGTGGGGCATCTAGAATGGGGCAATGGACTACTTCGCAATCTTCTCGCTACCGCGCGCCCTCCACATCGACACTGCCGCGCTCGAGAAGCAGTTCTACGCGCTGAGCCGGCGGCTTCACCCGGACCGCTTTGCGTCGCGACCCGCGGACGAGCAGGCGGGGGCGCTGGCGGAGAGCTCACGGCTGAATGATGCGTATCGTACGCTGAAGGATCCGATCGCACGAACTGAGTACCTGCTGAAGTTGGAAGGCGTGGAGTTCGAGGAGCAATCGCGTGCGGCGACGGACGCAGCCAAGGCCGCAGGCGAAGCAAAGAAGCAGATCGTGCCGCCGGACCTGCTGGAGGAGGCGTTCGAGTTGAACATGCAGCTCGAAGAGATGCGCACGGCGAAGACGATGGGGGAGGATGACCCGCAGCTGCGGGCTGATCTGCTCGCAGCGAAGTCGACCTTTGACGGGAAGATGGCCGCGACCCGGAGTGAGCTCGAAGATCTGTGGAGCCGCTGGGATGCGGCCTCCGCCTCCAGCTATGAGGCGGGGAAGGCGTCTGCGCGCGACGCGATGGTGGCTCTGCTGAACCGCCGGAATTATCTGCGGAACCTGGTGCGCGACGTGAATGCGGCGCTCGAGTAGACGGCGGGTACGCCGCGTCAGGGGATTGCGGCCGGTCGGGCGAGGCGTTCGAATTGGGCCAGGTGATTGAGGTCGTGGCCGGCCATGGTCTCCGCGATGGTGCGGAGGGTCATGGTCCCGCGCTCGGGGTGGGTGGTGGGCCGCTGCCACTGCTCCGGGGTGAGTTCGTCGAAGAGGAGCAGGTTCCAGTCTCGCAGGGCGGAGAAGAGGCGCAGGGCGTTGCTCATGTCGAAGTTGGCGTAGCGCGCGGCCCAGCGGTCCTGATCGAACGGCTGCATGACGGGATGATCTTCGGCGAGGGTCTGCTTCAGGCGGAAGGCGAAGGCTATCTCGCAGTCGGCGAGGTGCGCGACGATCTCCCGCCCAGACCACTTGCCGGAGGGTGGGCGGAGCTGGAGCTCTTCTTCGGGCAGCCTGTCGACCACACGAAAGAGTCGTGCAGCGGTGGATTCGAGCACGGCAATGGGGTCGCGATCCCCGAGGTACTTTGCGTAGGGGTTCAGTTCCATGCCATCAGAATGGCATCCGGAGCCCTGCAAGGACAACCTGCGGCAGCGCATCCGTCGCGCCAAGCTGTAAGACAATAGAGACAGGCTGCGGGGGCCGTAGCGGCTCCGCGCGCCATCCAATGAGAGAGCCGAAGGCACAGGCCCGCTGCGAAGCGACCCAACAGAGTGTGAGGAAGAGCACAGCATGTCCGAACAGAGTGCAGCACGCGTCGTCGGAATCGATCTGGGGACCACCAACTCCCTGGTGGCGTTTATGCAGGGCGAGACCCCAACGATCATTCCGGGGGAGGACGGCGACCGGCTTGTGCCGTCCGTTGTGGCGTTTGACGACGAGAAGGGCTTTGCCGTAGGAAACGCGGCGCGCGCCACCCTGCTGACCAACCCCTCGGCGGTGGTCTACTCGGCCAAACGCCTGATGGGCCGCGGCATGGAGGATGTGCGGGAGGAGCTGAAGCTGTTTCCCTTTCAGCTGGCGGAGGGCCAAGAGGCAGCCGATGTGTTGAAGCTCAAGGTCGGCGGCCTGACCCTGACTGCACCCGAGATCTCAGCCTATGTACTGCTTCAGCTGAAGCGCAACGCGGAGAGATTCTTTGGCGCTGCTGTGACGAGGGCCGTGATCACGGTGCCCGCGTACTTCAACGATGCACAACGGCAGGCCACCAAGGATGCCGGCCGGATCGCCGGGCTTGAGGTGTTGCGCCTGGTCAACGAGCCGACGGCGGCCGCACTCGCCTACGGGCTCGACAAGAGCAAGGACGGCCTGATTGCCGTGTATGACTTCGGCGGCGGCACCTTCGATGTGTCGATCCTGAAGCTGCACGAGGGTATCTTCGAGGTGATCGCCACGGGAGGGGATACCCACCTGGGCGGAGACGACATCGATAACCTGCTGATCGCTGTCGCACTCGATGACATCGCCGGCGATGCAGAGCTGGGGATCGGGCCCGAGGTGCGAAGCCGGCGGGATGTGGTGCAGGCTGTGCGCAAGGCGGTGATCGAGGCGAAGATCGCCTTGTCCCGCGCGGCGTCGACGACGATCGACGTGACGCTGCCCGGCGGCTTGCGGTATGCCCGCGAGATAACCCGCGAGCAGTTTGAGGGATTGACTGCACCCGTGATCGCGCGCACCGCGGCCCCCGTTCGACAGGCGTTGAACGATGCCGGGCTTGCGCCGGAGCAGATCGACGAGGTGGTACTGGTCGGCGGGTCCACACGGATACCCGCGGTGCGTGCGCTGGTGGCGGAGTTGTTTGGGATGGAGGCGCGGGGGAAGGCTCCACATACCGAACTGAACCCGGACGAGGTAGTGGCTCTGGGTGCGGCGGTGCAGGCGCAGATTCTCTCAGGCGAGTCGGGCGCGGACTCGGGGCTCGAAGACATGCTGCTGCTCGACGTGACGCCTTTGAGCCTCGGGATCGAGGCACTCGGCGGCGTCGTCGCAAAGATCATCGACCGCAACTCCACCATTCCGGCCTCGGCCACGGAGCACTTCACCACGGGGGTGGACGGGCAGGCCAACGTCGCGATTCACGTGGTGCAGGGCGAACGTGAGCTGGCCCGGGACTGCCGTTCGCTGGCGCGCTTCGACTTGAAGGGTATTCCGCCGATGGCCGCGGGGCTTCCGCGCATCGAGGTGAAGTTCCTGATCGATGCGAACGGGATTCTGCACGTCAGCGCAAGGGAGCAGCGCTCGGGCAAAGAGGCCGAGATCGAGGTGAAGCCGACGTACGGACTGAGCGATGAGCAGGTAGAGTCCATGATTCTCGCCTCCTTCGACAACGCGGAGGCGGATATTGAGGCGCGCCAGCTGATTGAAGCTCGCAATGAGGCCGAGACTATTCTGAGCGCGGTCGAAAAGGGCCAGAAGCACGAGGCCTGGCAGCAGTTGAGCTCGGACGAGATCGAGAAGATCCACTCCGCGGTGGACGAGGTGAAGGCCTCCGTCGCAGGCGGTGACAGGCGCGTCATACGACAGGCGATCGAGCAGCTCGACAAGCACACGCGGCGGTTCGCCGAGGTGATGATGGACCTGAACCTGACGGGCGCGATGCGAGGCAAGACGATGGAGGCGGCAGGCGCGACCGTGGCGGCGACGGGTGCTGCTCCCCGTGCGCCGCACGCCTTCGCTCCGGCGGAGTTTGAGACCACACGGTCCGATGCATTCGAGGCCGCTGAGCGCGACCCGAAGACGCCGGGTGACTCGTCCGAGGATTAGACCTCGGCCGGGAGTCGTACTGCGGCCGGATGCGGCTCGATGCGGCTGGATGCTGGCCGGGGTCATGCGGTGCCAAGCCGGGCGCTTCCATGTTGGACCCACCGCCGCCACCCTCTGCAGGCGGTGCGGGCGTGGCACTACACTGGAAGGATCATGTCAGAAGATCAAGCTACTCCGCACCCTGAACAAGCTACTCCGCACCCTGAAGTGGATCTCTCGAAGCCCGTCGCACCGGATATGGTGCGGGTCACCTTTTTGCCGGAGGGCCGCACGGTCGAGTTTCCGCTCGGCTCGCTGCCGTATGAGGGGCACGGCGAGCCGATGAGCTTCCTGGACGTCGCCGAAAACTACAACATCTTTCTGGACCACGCGTGCGGCGGAGTATGCGCCTGCACCACGTGCCATCTGCATGTGCGGCAGGGAGCGGAGGGGATCAGTGAGGCGGAGGACAAGGAGCTGGATCGCATGGAGACGGCCGCCGGGATCGAGCTGAACTCCCGCCTCGGATGCCAGGCCGTGATCGAAAAGGCGGGCACGTATGTGGTCGAGATTCCCAAATGGAACCGCAATTACGTCCAAGAAGGTAAGCCTTCGCATGGACCCGGTAGCTGATGCCAGTTCCGCATGAACGGCGGCGGTCCGGGGCGGACGTGGTATGGTGTCGGCTCCGGCCAATCTACTTGTTTCAAGAAAGGACGTCCGCATGATTCTGGGAATGAGTTTGCCCGTCTTCACAGTAGTCCATGTCGCCATCGGCCTTGTGGGCATCTGCGCAGGCATGATTGTTGTGCTCGGGATGTTTCAATCCGCCCGGCTCGACACCCTTACAACCGTCTTTCTGCTGGCTACAGCGGCGACGAGCCTCACTGGATTTCTGTTTCCGTATCGTGGCGTCACGGCCGGGATCATCCTCAGTGTGTTGTCGCTGATTCTGCTGGCGGCCGCGGCTTTGGCACGGTACCGCTTTTACCTGCGCGGCCGCTGGCGGTGGATCTATACCGTATCGGCTGTGGTTGCCCTGTATTTCAATGTCTTTGTGCTCCTCGTGCAGACCTTTCAGAAGATCCCGGCGGTCAAGGCACTGGCCCCGACGGGTAAGGAACCACCCTTTCTCGTAGCGCAGCTTGTCACCGTCGCGACGTTTGCAGCGCTAGGAGTGATGACGGTGCGGCGATTTCATCCCGTGATGATCGTAGTGAAATAGGTTCAATGCCGGGTTGAGAGTCTGGGCTCTCTAACTCACGCGCGAGGTGTGTTCGGCCGCAGAGTTCGGCTTTCTGCGGCTCAACACGCTGGGCCGGCGGGTGCGCGCGCGTTCGGCGGCGTGATCGATCTTCTTCCAGAACCCAATAAAGTAGTCCGCCGCGGAGATGATCGACACCACGGTCATCCACCAGATCGCCCAGAGCGCAATCATATGGACGGCGACAACAAAGCCGTTCCCCAGGTGAGGGAACCATATCCAGTAGCTCCAGCGGTGCGCAAATATGGCAGCGACCACCGACACGATCTGGATCACGGTCTTCAACTTGCCGATCTCGCTCGCCTCGATGGTGAATCCTTCGCTTGCCGCGATGGAGCGCAGGCCAGAGACGAGGAACTCCCGTCCGATGATGATGACGGCGATCCAAGGCGGCACGATGGCGGGCGTGTACGCCACAAGGATGATGTAGGCGGCGGTCACCATCAACTTGTCGGCCAGAGGATCGAGCAGCATGCCGAGGGTGGTGATCTGACCGCGCCGCCGGGCGAGGTAGCCATCCAAACCGTCCGTAATCGAGGCGATGATAAAGAGCGCTGCCGCGATGCACTCCTGCGCCCCGCCCGCGAGGCCATGCGTGGCTCCGTGCGCCGGGCCGCCCCAGGGAAACGCGGGGGATAGGATCCAGATCAAGGCCGGGACGGTGGCGACTCGGCTGATCGTGATGGAGTTGGGAAGATTCATAGGCCTCGCGACCCTGCAGGAGGGGTCCGGCTGCTCCGCTCCGGTGTACCGCGCCCGCAAGAAAGGGAACAGCGTCCCACCGCAGGGTGCGTTGCCTCCAGACAATAGCATTCTGCCACACCTGCGGAAGAGAGGCCGTGCGGAAGAGATCGGCATGCTGAGTACCGAAGCGGGACGAGCGGGTTCACGACTGCAGAAAGCTCGCGCAATCTGGTGTAAGCGCATGATAGATTTGGGTGCAGTCGCCACAACGCTTCGTGACCCTCAGCGCCGGTGCCCCCATGTTTTCCCCGAGTCGCTACCTTCGGCTCTGTGCCAGCCTGCTTGTGGCGTTCGCGATCTGCCGCGTTGTTCAGGCGCAGTACGTTCAGGCGCAGAACAAGGCACAATTCGTGCAGCCGCTGGTGGAACTCACCGGCGGCCGTGTCACTGCCATCGTGCCCGGCTTCTTCCAGCCCGCTTCGGGACTGCCCGACCTCCTCTACCTGAACGGCCTGAAGGTCAACAACTCCGAGGCCAGCGTCACCGCGGGGCTGCTGCTGAATCATCAGGGGTTCACGAACCTTGTCGAGAACCAGATCATCTTCCGCAATGTCTTCGGCGTCTCGGCCGCAGTGGCGGATCTCAATCAGGATAACCACCCCGACCTCATCTTCGGGCTTGCACCGCTGGACTCGACCGGCCCAAATCTGTGCGTGTTCTACGGAACGGGCGCTTCCATTCCCAATCCATCGTTTCTCCCGACAGGACAGCTGAGCGGCTGCGTCAACCTTCTCAACAACGGCCAGCAGCCGAACTTTGCGTGGTTGGCCGCAGCGCCCTTCACGTCGGGGGCGCTCACCCAGCTCTTCCTGGTGGACCGAACGGGCAACCTCATCTACGTTGTGGGGAACAATGCCTCCCCCACCAACACCGGTGCGCTCACCGGGTTCCACGTCACCACCACGCTTCCTATCCCGGCAGCGGACGGAGCGGGGCCAATCTACACGGCAGATCTGAACCGGGATGGCAAGACCGACCTGGTGTTGAACAACCAGGGCAGCAACGTAGCGACGGTGTATCTGGGCAATGGCGATGGCAGCTTCCAGACCCCGGTGCGCTATGCCTTCGACCACCATGTGCACTCGCTGCAGCTGTACGACTTCGATCGCGACGGCCAGCTTGACATGCTGGTCGAGGGGGACGGCGGCGGACTGGAAATCTTTCCCGGTCGTCGTGACGGCACATTCGCCTCGACCCCGGTTGGGGCCTTTCCGCGGGGAGGCGCGGCGACGGGCGGGGGTGGGCACCTGGCCGCGGTCGGGGACATCGACAAGGACGGTGTGCCGGACATCCTCGTCACCACGCCTGCCGGAATGAGCGTTCTTGTGGGTCAGCCTGGGCTGCGGTTCGCGCTGAAGGCGATCTACAACATCGGCCCGGGGAGAGCCACATTCGTCGTGGCAGATCTGGACGGAGATGGCAACGTGGACGTGGCGGTCGACTCGGCGGAGGGCGTGGCCGTGCTGCGCGGCAACGGCGACGGCAGTTTTCAGAGCTCCCTCGCCTATGCCGTGGGGGCTCCTGCGCTGAATGCCGTGGTCGCAACGCTTCGCGACGCCGCCCACAACCCCAACGGATACCTGGACGCTGCCGTGGCCACTGGGCTGAACCAGGCGCAGGTGCTGACCGGCGACGGCACGGGAGCCTTCGTGGCAAACGCTGCGCCGGTGAACGCACAGCCCCCCGCATGCGTGGGTGCGGGCAACTGCGCGCTCTGGTCGAAGCTGCTGGCGGGGGACTTCGACGGCGACGGTCACGCGGACCTCCTGTTCTCCCTGACAGGGCTGCCGCTGCCCGCGGCAGGCACCGGCGGCCCGGCCGGCCTCGCACTCGCCTATGGCCGCGGCGACGGGACATTTGAAGCGATGCAGGATGTGGCACCCAGCGGGACCCCGATGGCCAACAACTTTGCGGGAGAGAGCGCGGTCGCGGACGTCAACGGTGACGGGGTGGACGACATCTTCAGCATCGACGCAAGCTTCTACGACACCCTGTTGGGCCAGCGCAGCCGGGCGTTTGCGCTTGGGTTCAACTTAGCCGAAGACGCGGGCCAGCTGGACAACCGGGACCTCGACAGCTTCTCGCAGGTCGCCGTGGGAGCCATCTCGGCGCATGGACCCGACGCGGTGTTTCAGGACGACGGCAACCTGATCCCCTTTCTGAACTCCGGGGACGGAGTTCACTTCACGAGAATGGACGCTCTGCCAAATCCGCCCGCGGAAAGCCGGTACTACGAGAACACGGTCCTGATCGCGGATGTGGATGGAGACGGGCACGGCGATATCGTCGTTCCCTATCATGCGCTTGGGTCAGATCCTGCGAATCCCAGCTCGGGCACTCCCAATCTGCTCTACATCTGGTACGGAAACGGAGACGGCACCTTTGCGCAGCCGACAGTGTTGACGCTGAGCCGCAACTTCTACCTGGCCCAGGCGGCGGACATGGACAACGACGGACTGACGGACCTCGTGCTCTCCGACGGCTACGTTCTGGGCATCCTGTACAACAACGGCAGTCAGAGCTTCGGCGTGACGGACGCCGCAACTGGCGTAACAGCCACGCAGGACTTCCTCGCTGGCCAGGGGATCAACTCCATATCGGTCGCCGATGTGAACCATGACGGCTCACTGGACGTGGTGGTTGCGACTGGCGGCCCCATCCTTTCCGCACCTGTGGTCATCGGCGGCAGGAGCCAGCCGGCGATTACGCTTGCTGCCAATGCGAACGGAAGTGCAGGCGGAATCACCGTCCTGCTGAATGCAATCCATACGCAGCCGGTGACCGGTACGCTGACTACTGTCCCCTCTACCAGCAGATTTCAAGGAGCGTTCACCGCCACGGCGGCACTTGCGCCCAGTGCAGCTGTGCCGGTGCCGACGGGTACAGTGCAGTTTGCCATTAACGGAACTGCGGTCGGCGAACCGGTGCCCGTGATTGCCGGCGCGACCTCATCGTCGGCCACGTACACAGTGGCCGCGGGCAACACCTACCAGGGGACGACGACGATCTCGGCCACGTACAGCGGAGATGCCCGCAACTCGCCTCTGACGCTGTACGCCACGCAAGACGTTACCGGCAGCGCAACCAGCACGACTCTCGCGCTGTGCGTCGGTCCAAGCGTGAGCTGCCCGATTACCTCCATTGTGACTCCGCCGTATGTCGCCACACTGTCCATGTACTACGGGCAGGAGTTCAACGGAAGCGCCGGGGCGTCCTCGAGCGATGGCAGCGTTCTGGACCCGAAGAGCACCATCGCGTTCAACGATGCGTTCAACGGGGCCGCCCCCATGACCCTCTGCACCCTCGGGATCAGCTTCGGCAGCGCATGTCCGCCCGCCGTAGGGACCACGGTCGGGACGGCAACGGGCACACACGTCTTTACCGCCGTCTACTCCGGCGATGCCACACACGCGCCGTCGACATCTCTGCCGGTGACCTTGCTTGTAACCGCCGATCCAATTACGGCGTACACGCTGACGTCTTCCGCCAACCCTGCCTCCCTGGCCCAGCCCGTCACGTTTACGGCGACGCTTACCGGAAACTATGCCGCCCCGACAGGAACCTACCCGGTGCTCGACAACGGGGTGACTATCGGCAGCCTGACGCTTACACCCGTCGCCGGCACGAACACCAGCACCGGCACCTTCACCACTTCGAGCCTGGCTGCGGGGACGCACCCGATCACCGCACCCTATCCGGGCACTGTAAATTTTCAGGCTGCGACATCGCCTGCGCTGAACCAGGTGATCCAGTCCGTTGTGGGGACGGTCAGCCGCCTTACATCGAGCGTGAATCCCTCCGCCGCGGGGCAGGCGGTCACGTTTACCGATGTCGTAACGCCCGCAAGCGGCGCCTCAACCCCCGTCCCGACCGGGACGGTCACCTTTACCGACGGAGCCTCCGTGCTGGGGAGGGTGGCGTTGAATGGCTCAGGCGTAGCTGTGTTGACCACCTCGGGGCTTTCTGTCGGCTCGCACGCCATCACAGCGACCAGTGCAGGGGATACCGTTACGGCGGGCAGCTCCGCGACGCTCACCCAGGTGGTCACAGCGGCCGCGCCTGCAGGTTCCGTCCACTTCTCCGTCACCGCAAACCCGAGCCCGGCGTCTGTCGGCGTGGGTAACGTCGTCACGCTCACCGTGAGCGTGTCGCCCGTCGGCGCAGGCACGACCGCGGCAGTAACGCTGTCGTGCTCGGGCCTGCCGTATGAGGCTGCCTGCCAGTTTGCAAATCCTGTGATTCCAGCAGGCGGGGGAACCACGACGCTGGTGCTCTCCGCCACTGCGCCGCATAGCTGCGGGACCACAGCGCCCTACTTCGTCGCGGGCGCAGGTGGAGGGCTGGACAGCCGCGGCTCGCTGCTCCTGCCGGGTCTAGCCGCGCTTCTGGCGTTCGGCCTGCCGGGCCGCCGACGCTGGATGCGTGCCCTGGTAGCGCTGCTGGCCGTAGCGTCCGTCATGCAGCTTTCGGCGTGCGGCACATGCACGGACCTTGGCACACGGCCAGCCACCTACACCATCGGGATCAGCGGGGCTTCAGCCGTAACTGCCGAGGTGGAAGGCACGACCGTCACGCTGAACGTCCACCTTTAGGCTGGCTGCGCTCTTACAAGCCGCGAACGTTCCGCGACAGACCAACGCAGCGGCCCAGATCTCCCCTCGGCAGCAGTCCACCGGAGGGCGGGGCACCAGCCGACGACCCGCGCGTCAAGCGTAGAGCCCGCGCTGCTTTGTGGTGTACGCGACACGGTCGACCGCCAGCATGTACGCGGCGATGCGGTTGTTTACGCTATGCGTCTGGGCATAGGAGATTACATCGGTGAAGCTCTCCGCCATGATCCGGTCGAGCCGGTCGTTGACCTCGGCCTCTGTCCAGAAGTAGCCCATGCGGTCCTGCACCCACTCGAAGTAGCTGGCGGTCACACCGCCCGCGTTGGCCAGGATATCCGGCACGACAAACACGTTCTTCTCCGCCAGAATATCGTCGGCGACGATGGTGGTTGGGCCGTTGGCGCCTTCGCAGAGGATGCGGCACTGGAGCGCGGCTGCGTTGCGGCTGGTGATCACGTTCTCAGTTGCCGCCGGAATCAGAATTTCGCAGGGCCGCGTGAGCAGCTCTGCGGGATCGACAGCCTCCGCGCCGGGGAAGCCGGTCACGGTGCCGGCCTGTGCCCTGTGGCGCAACAGCGCACCGATGTCGATGCCGGCCGGATTCCAGAGCCCGCCGTCGTACTCTGCAATGCCGGTAATGCTGTAGCCGCGGCCGGAGAGAAGCTTCGCGGCGTTGGAGCCGACGTTGCCGAAGCCCTGAACGATCACACGGCACCCCTCCACTGGAATTCCCAGGACCTCCGTCGCTTTGTCGCACATCACAGAGATCCCGCGCCCCGTGGCCTCGCGCCGCCCCCGCGAGCCGCCGATGTTGACCGGCTTCCCCGTTACGACCGAGGTTACGGTCTGGCGCATGTGCATGGAGTATGTGTCCATAATCCACGCCATGGTCTGCTCGTTGGTGCCTACGTCAGGCGCCGGAACGTCCTTCTCCGGCCCGATAAACTCAATCAGCTCAGCCGTATAGCGCCGGGTAACCCGTTCGAGTTCGCCCTGACTCATCGTGCGAGGATCGCAGATGACCCCGCCCTTCGCCCCACCGAAGGGGATATTCACGACCGCGCACTTCCAAGTCATCCAGGAGGCGAGCGCCCGCACCTCGTCGAGCGACACGTCTGGTGCGTAGCGGATGCCCCCCTTTGCGGGGCCGCGGGCGATGGAGTGCTGAACCCGGTAGCCGGTGAACACCTCGATATGACCGTCGTCCATCGCTACGGGAAAGTGGACGATGAGCTCGCGGGCGGGCTCACGAAGGACGCGCCAGATACCGTCGTCGAGGTTCAGCCTTCGGGCTGCGAAGTCGAAGCGCGCCTCCTGGGCAAGCCAGGGGTTTAGCTCCTGCTCCCGCGGCATGGTGGAGGGGGGTGCGGCAGGGGCAGGTTGGGAAGCGGGGGCGAACGTTGCCATGGTGCGAGAGACCTTCTCTTCTGCCGGGGTTCTTCGGGACTCGGCGGGCCCGGGCGAGTGTACGGCGTCAGGATCGAGCCGCGCAATCGGATTGAACCGCGGTGTTCGGCGGGAGTCAACCACCCATTCGATGCAGATGGACTGGCGGGCGAGTGTTGCGACGGGTCGCGTACCCCCAGGCTCCCGGTCCGCGGAGCCGGTATCATTGGGGAAACTATGGGCCGTTCCCCATCCGCCGCGAATGCCACAGAGCCGAGCCCTCGCGGGTTTGCGGCGCTTGCCCGTGCGCACACCCTGGTTCCGGTCTACCGCACAGTGACGGCCGATCTAGAGACTCCCGTCTCCGCCTTTCTTCGGATCACCCAGGCAGCCGGGGCAACGCCGCAGCCCGAGGCCTTTCTGCTGGAATCCGTAGAGGGCGGCGAACACGTAGGCCGCTACACCTTTATCGGCATTGAACCGTACCGGAAGATGACCTCCCGCGGCCGATCCATTCTCATTGAAGAGGGCGTCCAAACCCGCGA
Source organism: Acidobacteriota bacterium (assembly GCA_030776065.1). GTDB lineage: Bacteria > Acidobacteriota > Terriglobia > Terriglobales > Acidobacteriaceae > Edaphobacter. Next base: position 33,637 of record JALYIA010000158.1, on the reverse strand, counting down.
GTTTGAAGGCGACATCTTCGAGGAGCTCAAGAAGGCCCTGGGCGGCCATACTCCGGCCCGGCTTCCGGGGCTGCCCCCGTTCACCGCCGGTGCGGTCGGCTTCTTTGCCTATGATGTGGTGCGCCAGATCGAGCGCCTGCCCTCGCTCGCTAAGGATGAGCTGGACGTGCCGGATGCCTGCCTCATGTTCTTCGACCAGGTGCTCGCCTTCGATCACGTGAAGAAGGAGATTCACCTGATCGTCACCGCCGACCTAACCCCTCCAACGCCGGGCCGCCGACTGGCCGCCGCAGCGGTGGAAGCAGCCTACCGGCGCGCCATTCGAAGGCTCAACCGTCTGGAGCGCCGGCTCGCGCAGCCGCTTCCGCGCCCTCCGCGCCGAATTGCCAAGCAGAGCACGGCGCTCGCCCTGAAGCCGCGAACCTCCAAAGCGGCGTTCCTGAGGTCCGTCGCCAAGACCAAGGAGTACATCGCCTCCGGAGACGTATTCCAGTGCGTTCTGTCGCAGCGGTTCGACTGCGTGCCCGGGGTGGATCCCTTCAGCATCTACCGCTCCTTGCGGATTGTGAACCCCTCTCCGTACATGTACTTCCTGCAACTGCAGGGGGGGCGCACCCTCTCTGGGAAGAAGAAGACCGCCGGACACGGTTTCCACATCGTGGGCTCGTCGCCGGAGCTGCTGGTCCGGGTGCACGATCGCGCAGTGGAGTACAGACCCATCGCCGGGACGCGACCGCGATCGGAGGATGAGGCCGAGGACAGGGCGCTCGAGGCCGATCTCCGGGCCAACGAGAAGGAGCTAGCCGAGCACGTGATGCTGGTGGACCTGGGCCGCAACGACGTAGGCCGCGTCTCCGAGTACGGCTCGGTCAAGGTCAAGGAGCTTATGGTCGTCGAGCGGTACTCCCATGTAATGCACCTGGTCAGTTCGCTCGAAGGACGTCTGAAGGAGGGGCTCGATCCGCTCGACGCTCTGAAGGCCTGCTTTCCCGCGGGAACCCTCTCCGGAGCGCCCAAGATCCGCGCCATGGAGATCATCGAAGAGCTCGAACCGGTGCGCCGTGGAGTATACGGCGGTGCCGTTCTGTATGCGGATTTCTCGGGCAATCTAGACTCCTGCATCGCCATCCGGACCCTTGTCCTGCGCGATGCGGAGGGATCCATCCAGGCTGGCGCCGGAATCGTGGCGGACTCGGTCGCGGAGAAAGAATATGAGGAGTGCGGCAACAAGGCGCGCGCGGTCGTCCGGGCGATTGAACGCGCGCGGCGTCAGTAGCACACGCGACGGGAAATCTCGCACCGGCGGGATACCGAAGAGCGTCTAATTCTGCAGGACAGCGATGGCCACCACAAGCCTCCCCAACCCGACTCACGAGCCAAGCTCCTTCGATCGAACGTTGGCCAGCGCGCGCAGCACGATGATGTTTCGCGAGGTCGTCGCGCTGGCGATCGACAGCTTCCGCGCCAGCAAGACCCGCTTCCTTCTGACCATGCTGGGCATGGTGATCGGGTCGGCATCCATCATCCTCGTTGTGACCGTGGGCCTGACGGGCAAGCAGTTTGCGCTTGAGACCATCTCCTCGCTCGGCCCCAACAAGGTGGAGATGATGTATTCGGGCGGCGAAGTGATGGGGCCGGACAACACCAGCACGCCGGACTACATGACGCGGGAAGACATGCAGGCTGTCGTCGAGACCGTGCCCGGCATCACCGCGTCCTCGCCAATGCTCGAGTTTCACGACCGCATCAGCATGGGCGGAGGACTCACCAAGGAGACGATGCTGCTCGGCGTCTCCCCGCAGTACAAGGATGTTCGCGGACTCCGCGTGCTCGCCGGCCGTTTCTTCGACGACCAGGACGCCGCAAGCCACGCCAAGGTCGCCGTGATGGTGCTTCCACTGGCGCGCGATCTGTACGGATCCCCGCAGGCCGCCATGGAGAAGACCATCTCAGTCCGTGGCATCCCGTTCACCATCATCGGCGTGTTCGCCGAGAGTATCGACACCTACGGCATCTCCGAGATCAGCGAACAGACCATCCTTGTGCCATACGAGGTCGCCCGGTACTTCACCGGCACAGACACGGTCAAAGAGATATTCTTCAGCGTCAAGGATTCGTCGCTCGTCGAACCCGCCGCCAAGCAGATCACCAGCCTGATCTCAAGCCGGCACCGCGCGTCCAGCGTGTATAAAGCGTCGACCCTGACAGGTATCCTGAGCACCATGTCCACCATCGCGAACATCCTAACGGTTGTTCTCCTCATTGCGGCGGCAATCACACTGATCGTGTCCGGTGTGGGCATCATGAACAGCATGCTCGCCAATGTACAGGCGCGCGTGCGAGAGATCGGCATACGCAAGGCCCTCGGCGCCACACGCCGCGAGATCCAGATGCAGTTCCTCACTGAGGCTGTCTTTCTGTCCCTCTCCGGCGGAATCATCGGAACGTTTCTGGGCCTTGGAATCCCGCTTTCGGTTCGTCTTCTGACGCAATACAAGCTGCCGGTGGACTGGCGCTCTGCGGTGATCGCACTCGCAACCTCGGTCATCGTAGGCGTAATCTTCGGAACGGTGCCCGCCAACCGGGCCGCTCGTCTGGATCCGGTGGAGACGCTGAAGTACGAGTAACCCGCTGCGTCGCCGGTCACGATGTCCCTCCCGGATGCATCGTCCCACGGGTCTGGACCGTCTCTGTCTGTACCTGCGTGCACCCCTCCTGTCCGAAGGAGTAAGAAAAGCAATCGCAGACGGCAACTTCTATTTTCCTTCCGGGTCTGCGTACACATCTGCTGTTTCAAGAGGGCGCGCGTGCGTTGTGGCCGTTTCTTGCCTGTGCGGCGCGCTCTGCGAAACGAAGAGAAAGGTCTTTCGATGAAGCGGCTCACCTCCCTCACCCTTACCGTGCTGATGTTGTTTTGTGTTCTCGTTAGCTCCGAACGCCGTGCCTGGGCCTATGTCGATCCGGGAACCGGTTTGATTGCGCTGCAGACTTTCGCCTCCGTCCTGGCTGCCTCCGCCTACGTGGCCCGGCGGAAGATCCGAAGCTGGTTTGGCCGCGGTGAGGCGAAGCCGGACTCGGTGAGGATTTCGCAGGAGCCCTCGCGCAGACACGAAGCTGCATGAATCGAAGTTCCCCCAGTGCGACCTTCCGCGATCCTGCGGGGTCGCTCAGCTTCAAAGAGAACCACGCGGTTCGGCAGATCGCCGCTGCGGCGCGCGGCCCTGCCCTCGAATTCCTCAATTCGGAGTTCTGCCGTCGGGCGCAGGCACGCGGCGACCTGATCCCTGCCGAGATCGTTGATGTGCCCGAAGGCGGCCTGTGCCTGCGGCACCCGCGCATCGCCGTCCCCACCTACCCGTGGGAGTGGGCACCCGGCCAGTGGCTGGCGGCTGCGGAGCTGACACTCGCGCTCGGCAGCGAGGCTCTGGCCGACGGCTGGATTCTGAAGGATGCTACCCCGCTCAATGTGCTGTTCGATGGAGCGCGGCCCGTCTTCGTCGATATTCTCTCCTTCGAGCGTCGCCGGCCCGAGAGCGGGGTGTGGCTCGCCTATGGGCAATACGTGCGGACGTTTCTGCTTCCGCTACTCGCCCATCGCCTGCTCCAATGGCCGTTCGAGGTCACGCTGTTTCGACGGGACGGCTATGAGCCCTCAGATCTCTACGCCGCTCTCGGCTGGAGCCAGCGTTTGAAGCCCGCCGCCTTGTGGCCGATCACCTTGCCTGCGCTCCTCGGGCGCCGCAACATCCCCCACGGCTCCGCGCGCCCCCCGCGCGCGCTGCCGCCCGAGGTCGCCACCGCCGTCCTCACCCGCACCATGAAGGGCCTGCTCCGTCGTACGCGAGGTGCCATGCCGGAGGGCTCGGCGTCGCAGTGGAGCGACTATCCCGCGAACCTAACCCACTACACGGCCGAACAGAGTGTCACGAAGGCTGGGTGGGTCCGCTCGCAACTCGAATCCATTCGGCCCGAATACGTGCTCGATGTGGGAGCGAATACGGGTGAGTTCAGCGCGTTGGCCGCAAAGCTTGGCGCCCAGGTCGTCGCCCTCGAACGCGACCAGCCAGCCGCAGACCGCATCTTCACCATGGCGCGCGAGCAGACTCTTCCAGTCCTGCCCATCCACGCCGACCTGGCCCGCCCCACGCCCGCCGTCGGATGGGAGAACAACGAGTCTCTCTCGCTGCTGGCACGGCTTGAGGGCCGGTTTGATTGCGTCCTCATGCTTGCGGTCATCCACCACCTCATCCTGATGGAGCAGGTCCCCATCCGCTCCATCCTTGCGCTCGCGTACGACCTGACACGGCGAAGCTTCCTTCTCGAATGGGTGCCCCCACACGATCCCATGTACCAGTCGTTGATGCGTGGCCGTGATGCCCTGTACGGCAGCCTGTCCGAAGCTGACCTCGAGGCCGCCTGTGCCGGTCTCTTTCAACCTGTGGACCGGCACCTGCTTGGCAACCAGCGGGTGCTGCTGCATCTCGAAAAGATCGTTTGACCGATGACACAGAGCGAGCCTGCTAACCGCATTCTTTTTCTGCGCCGCGCCGCGAAACGCGCCTGCCAGTGCCTCGGGCTCAGCTCGCTGATGCTTGTGGTGAACTACGGCGACCTGCTCGGTGGCGGCGCCAACGTACGCATGCATCGGCCCGATCCGCTCGCCTTCATCTGCTACGCGCAGATAGCGGACATCGTCATCGTCGCCGCGCTGCTGTTTCTGGTCCTTACAGCCGCTCGGCAGTCGCGCCTCTACTCCTGGGTGCGCCTGCTCACCGCCATTCTTATCCCGCCGTATCTGGTCCAGCGCACGGAGTCATTGTCTCCGTTTCGCATCATCGAAGGGCTTGTAACGCTTCTGCTGGTCGCGTGGACCGGGCTGCTGCTTCTCCTGCTGACGCGCTTCCCTGTCTGGTTTCGAAGAGTCATGGACGCTGGCAGCGTCCTCGCGGCCGCGCTGGTCATCTTTGCCCTCTCAAGCATCGGACAGCTCTGCTGGGTCGCGACATGGAGGCCGCCGCCCAACAAAATCGAGGCAGCATGGAACACCCCCGCGAACGGTCCACGGGTCCACGCACGCATCGTCTGGGTGCTCTTCGACGAGCTCTCCTACGACCAACTGTTCGAGCACCGCGCGCGCGACCTGGCCCTGCCCAACCTGGACATGCTCCGCTCCCAGTCGACGCTCTTCACGGATACGCAGCCGGCAGGCTACTACACTGTCAAGATCGTGCCCTCTCTCTTCACCGGAGAGATCGTTGACGGGATCCGCTACAACTTCCACAACCGCCTCTGGGTGCGGCACGAGGCTGACCACGCCTGGTCTCCGATTAGTGGAGCGCAAACCGTCTTCGGGGACGCGGTGCAGTCGGGTTGGCGCACAGCCGCCGTCGGCTGGTACAACCCCTACTGCGGCATCTACGGGGACGCCATTCAGCAGTGCTTCTGGACCAACCGCGACATGTTCGACGGCGTGATGGCAGAGCGCGCCGGACTCCTGACCAACATCTACACGTCTCTGCGGCAGGTCGTGCGCGAGACGGAGTCGCCCTCCCGGGCCGACCGCGACGATTGCACCTATGACGTGCGGCAGCGCTATCGCACCGAGGTGGATCTGCAGCAGCATGCCTTCGACCTGCTCCAGGTGGACCAGGCCGACCTTGTTTTTATTCACCTTGCAATTCCACATTCGCCTGATATCTGGAGCCGCATCCGAGATGACTACACCCAGTCTTGCGGCAGCTCCTATCTCGACAACCTCGCCTTGGTGGACAAGACGCTCGGTCGGATGCTCTCCATCCTCTCCGCCTCACCCCGTTGGAACAACACGACGCTCATCGTCCAGGGCGACCATGGGTGGCGGCTGGATGCATGGAACTGGCGGCCGACCTGGACGCCGGAAGATGAAGCCGCCTCACGCGGTGTCTTTGACCCCCGGCCTGCGCTACTGATCCACCAACCCGGTCAGACGCAGCCCGGCAGCATCGTGAAGCCCTGGCCCGTGGTGCAGGTGCACACCGTAGTCGAGGAGGCCATCCGGGGCCATACCCAGCAATCCGCCATCCCTTGAGAGGCCAGTTCGGGATATCTCAGGGTCCCTGGGTCAAGGAGAGGGAAAGAAAGCCCGCAGCTCCGCAGGCAAGTGCCAGGTGCGTGATCTCCCCCATGCCGGGCACCTGCATCGGACGCAGACTGAGCATCCCACCCGCGTCTGAAACCAGCGTCTCTGTCGAGCTACCGAGCGCGACCGGGATCGGACAGGCCCCCTGCGTGGGGCATGGCATCTGGGCTTGGTCCATCGTCTGGTGAACCTGCACAGGCGTCCCCGCAACCGGATGCCCCGCCGTATCCACCACCTGCACCACGACTGGAGCAAACGTACCATTCAGCCCGATGGCCTGGCCCCCGCCGCTGACCAGGTGCAGACTCAGCTCCTTGGGGTCCACACCCGTCGCGGAGAAACTCACACATAGGCCCGGAAGACCAGGCGAGCTCCATCCACATGCCTCCGAAGAGGCGGCTGCGCCGGCCGCGAGGGGGGCCACGGTGGCCGTATTCTGCACCACGCCCGCCGTGCTTGCCAGGCCATCGGGGGAGGAGAAGCTAATACCTGCAGAGCCCGTCCAGCTCACTGCCGCCCCAGCGGCCGCCGCTCCGTTCTCCGTCAACCTCGCCTGAGTGCTCCATCCGAACTGTACGCCGGCCATCACGTACAGCACAGGCTGCTCTGCAGCGATGCTGCGGGATACCGCAGTGAAGCTCGCGCTCTGCACAGATCCCATGGCGCTCGCCGTCAATGTGACGCTGCCAAAGCCAACCGGGGTCACCGTGACGCTGGCCAGCCCCGTAGAGTTCGTGAGTGCGGTGCAGGGCGACCCTGTACAGCCTGTGAGCAAACCTCCGCTTCCGGTCACTGAGAAGATCACCGGCATACCCGGGACCGGGGTCACTCCATCGTTCAGCAACAGGCGGACCGAGAATGCACCAGCCGACACGCCCGACTGCACGGTACCCGAAGGCGCCGACACCAGCCTGAGCACATATCCAGGCACGCTGGTGTACTGAAGCGCGCTGCTGATCGTTGTGGAACCGCCAGTCTGGGTATCGCGCACCTCGATGTCTACCGCGCCCGCCGGCAGGCTGCCGAATGCGCTCAGCGGAGGCGCAACCGCAGCAATCGTATTGGCCGTGACGCCAAGAACAGTAGCCACAACGCCGTTGACGAGCACCCGAACGCCCGAGCGGAACCCCATGCCGCGAATGCTGATCAGCCCCCCGCCCTGAGTGGTCACGGCAGGCGCGACAGAGTCCGCATACAGGATCCTCGCACGGTAGCTGAAGTCCGGCCGGCCGTCGCCGCGCGCGTCCGTGAAGGCCATGCGGAATCCGGCAGCCTGTGTACCCGCCACCTTCAGTGCAGTCGTTCCGAGAGCCATGGTGTTGAATGCAGCAGGCGTGTACGCCACCGTCGGCAGAGTGCCGACCGCATCCGAGAGGTTCCACAGCCCCACCAGGGGCATCGCCTTCGTGGTCGCCGCCAGGCCCTGTTCGTCCAGAGCCGTGATCTCCACGGTTGCAGTGCGGCCCGCACGAGCGCTGAAGCTGGTCCACGCAGCATGGCCGTATCCGCACAACGTGTCCGTCCACCAGCCGGTCGGCGCGGCAGCCGCCGGCGCCGCTTCCCCCCCGCCCACGGCTGCCGAACACACCGCCACCGCTTGGCCGGGGGTGAAGGAGAGATCGTATGCATACCCCGAGTTGGGACTGGGTCGCAGGCCGTCGAGGATCAGCTGCGTGGAAGCCCCTGACGGAGCCACCGCGTTCGCCGCATAGGGCCCCACCACATGGGTGCCGGTGTACAGCGGATTGATCGGCTCCGATGTAATCTCCGCGCTCAGCCATGCGTCCTGGTCATTGATCAGCCGCAGCCACGGAAAATCGAAGCGGCCCTCCCACCCGGTATCGGTTGTTCCCATGCTCGAAAGAAGATCCGTGCCGGCCCCAGTCACGGGATTCCATCCCTCCTGCCGGAAGCCATATCCGCTTACCGCCGAGGCCTCATACCAGGGTTCGCTCGCGCGGGAGAACATCGGCATCCGCTGCAGCACCACATTGACCCCCTGCATACCCTGTCCATTCGGAAACGTGACGTTCCCATACGCACGTGCCGCAGAGACATACGTAGGGGACTTCCCTGGAAGCCACTGGTTGAACCCTATCCAACCAAGCTGCGGATCGAAACCCATCCGGTAGAGTCCGCTGATCGCCGCTACATCATCCGGCCGCAATGTGAAGGGATCCGGCAGGCAGAGGTACGTATAGGGCCCGCACACGATGTCGATCGGGTGCATAATCGGCCAGTGCTGCGCCTGCTCGTAGGAAGGCGCAGGGGTTCGTGTGAACACATTGTCATTCGTCTGGGACCACCCCACGCCGAACACACGCCCAAACGCGCGCTGCAGTTGATACCGCAGTTGAAGCTGCTGCCGCTGATCTGGTCCCGTACACCGTCCGTTCACTACAAGCACCGCGTGCTGAATCTGACCCCAGGATGCGATCGAGTCCACACTCTCGGTGACGCCATACTGCGAGCACTCCGCGGGAGCGCTCGCGCCTGAGCCCAACAGCAGATCCGTCACGGAACCGTCCGTGTCGTAGATCACCGCAATCTGCCGCGCAGCATAGTTGCTGCTCGCCACGTCGGCCGGGAAGACCACTCCATTTTGTCCAGGCGAGGTGTTGGCGCCGCTGACGTGCTCATCCAGCAGACCTCCCTGAGCTATGGTGAAGTCGGCGGAAGGCACGTTCCAGATGCCCACAGCCGCAGCCACCATGGCATCCGCGGTCGCATGATCCACATACGGACTCAGGTCGCCGGGATCCGTGAAGTAGAGAGGAGTCCGTGTGTACCAGACCACGGGTATGCCAGGCTGTCCGTTGAAGTAGGGTGGCCCCGTCACCCAGCGCGGGTTGCTCGCCCACGCCTGCCCGCCAACCAGGAACAGACTTGCCGCAGCGCACGCCAGCAGCCTTCCGGCGAGGCACATCACGATGCTGCGCTGTACGCGCATCAGATCAGCGGCGTGCAGCATGGGCCGCCTCCCGCGCGCGAAGATCCGACACGACGGCACTGTACCGCCATGTGGAGGTCCCGGCGGCGTTCTCCGCCGCCTGTCCCGACTCCCCCTCGCCCGGCGAGGCTCCGTCGTGTGCCCTCGCGTGTACCGAGATCGGTCCCCCCGTCGGTCCCCGGTGCGCCGCGTAGCGGACCGCCACCGCGACATGTGTCGCCACCCAGCCAAGATCCACCACAGTGCCGTCGTCCCGGCCGCTGCCCGATGCCGTAACCGATGCCGCCGCGGCCTGTGAACCACCAGCACTTGCCGACCCCGCTGCGGAGATCGAATCAGGCACCGCGGCAGGCCCGGCGCCGCGCACCGGGATCGCTCCGTCCCCGCCGGCTACAGGCGAGCTCAGCCCGGCGCTGTTCGGCTGGTGCAGCATCATCAGGTATCGCCGCCCTACTTGGAGCGGCTGATCGTTGGCCGCCCATAGACCGGCCCACTCCCGCAGGGTGTAGACCCCGCCCGAAACGCCGCGAATGGCCTCAGTGACCGCGAAATCCACCTCAACCACTCCGCCCGCCGAACCATCGCGCAGCTGCGACCGCCGGATGCCCGTCACTGTTCCCGCGAAGATCACCCCCGCGGCATCGGCCATCGAATATAGCGCATCCACGGTCGTCGACGGGGGCGCCGTCGCGGTCGAATCCGTCCCAGGTCCGGCCTGCGTCTGCGCCATTGCCGCCAGGCCTGCCGCAGCCAGCCAAACCACCATCGACACACGCTTCTGCGCACCCCTGCACGTCATTCCTGCCTCCTGCCTTCCTCCTGTGTTTCGTCACGGAAGCAAAGCAAGTGGCTGGTTGTCTCGTTTCAGTGCAACAGTGTCTCAAACCCGAACAGCGAAGCCGGCAGTCCTCCTTGCCGTCGTGCCGGCAGTGCAGATTTATATCTCCGGGTAAAAATCAAAGAACGCATCGATGCTCAGCCGGAGCTGTGCCTCGATCCGTTCCCGCGAACCCTCCAGCACATGCATCGTCACTTGGGCCTCCTTGCCGTTCTTCAGCACCACAGTCGCCTCGGTAACGGACGCAACCTCGTCCGCGGGTAAAAGCCTCATTCCATACACCAACGTAAGATCTGCCATACCATGATTGTCGCCCAAGCGGGTGTACGCCCTCACCCTGCACCTTTGCCTGGCCATTTACAATCCAATACACGCCATGCAAGAGACTCGCGACACCGTAATCCTCGGCTCCGGCTGCGCCGGCCTTACCGCCGCCATCTACGCCGCCCGCTCCAACCTCAAGCCGCTTGTCCTCGAAGGACATGAGCCCGGCGGCCAGCTCTCCATCACAACGCTAGTTGAGAATTTTCCCGGCTGGCCCCAAGGCGTGCAGGGTCCCGAGCTGATCGAGAACATGAAGCAGCAGGCGGTCCGCTTCGGCGCAGAGCTGAAGATGGCTCACCTCGTCTCAGCCGACCTCAGTAAGCACCCCTTCGAGCTGAACCTTGGCGCCGATATCATCCACGCTCGCTCCCTCATCATCGCGTCGGGTGCCAGCGCCCGCTGGCTCAACCTGCCCTCCGAGCAGGCGCTCATCGGCTACGGCGTGAGCTCCTGCGCCACCTGCGACGGCTTCTTCGCCTCCGGTAAAGAGATCGCCGTGGTCGGCGGCGGCGACTCCGCGATGGAGGAAGCCCTCTTTCTGACCCGTTTCGCCTCCAAAGTCACCGTCATCAATCGCTCGGAGACGTTTCGCGCGTCGCGAATCATGCTTGAGCGGGCCATCGCTCATCCCCAGATTCAATTCCTCTCGAATACCGTCGTCGAAGAGGTCCTCGGCGTGGAAGAGAAGGACGTCAAAGGGCTCCGGCTTAGAAACCTCAAGTCCGGCGAGCAGACCGTGCTCGCGGTGTCTTTCATGTTTCTGGGCATCGGCCACACGCCCAACGCCAAAATGTTTCAGAGCCAGCTCGATCTCGACCCTGACGGGTACATCCTTACCCACGGCAACGTCTTTCCCACTCGCAACGGCGCAGACGTACCCGGAGTCTTCGCGTGCGGCGACATCCAGGACCGGCGCTATCGGCAGGCCATCACGGCCGCCGGCTCAGGATGCATGGCCGCCCTCGAGGCGGAAAAGTTCCTCGAAGCGCACGGCCGCTAGTCTCCATCCGCGACGCGTCAAAACGCGCTTGCATCCAACCACATGCCATGCATGGACGTGTGCGAATCGGAATCTCCGGCTGGCGCTACAAAGGCTGGCGTAGCGTCTTCTACCCCAAGGGCCTTGCGCAGCGTCGTGAGCTCGAGTACGCCTCTCGTCAGTTCGACTCCATCGAGATCAACGGGACCTTTTACTCCCTCCAGCGGCCCGAGTACTTCCGCGACTGGGCGGCCCAGACCCCGGACGACTTCGTCTTCGCACTCAAGGGTGGCCGCTTCATCACCCACATGCTCAAGCTCCGCGGCGTAGAGGGGGCGCTCGCCAATTACTTCGCGAGCGGCCCGCTCGCCCTCGGCGCAAAGATGGGCCCCATCCTCTGGCAGTTCCCACCGCAGCTTCGCTGGGATCGCGAACGCTTCGAGTCGTTCTTCGCGCTTCTACCCCGCACCACCGGCGACGCGGCCGCCCTCGCGCGCGGATGCAGCGAAAAAGTCTTCGCGCACTCTTTCCTGGAGGCCACGGTCGACCTACCCATCCGCCACTGCGTCGAGATTCGGCACGAGAGCTTCGCCGTCCCTGAGTTCATCGAGGTACTCCGCTGCCACCGCATCGGCCTGGTCGTCGCCGACACCGTCGAATGGCCCCTTCTGATGGATGTAACCGCCGACTTCGTCTACTGCCGCCTCCACGGCTCGGAAGAGCTCTACGCGAGCGGCTATGAGGACGTCGCGCTGGACCTCTGGGCCAGCCGCGTGCACGCGTGGGCAGCGGGGCGCACCCCAGCGGATCGCCAAGGCAATGCACGCTATGCTTCGGGCGAATGCGCGGAGGTCCACCCGCGCGACGTCTTCGTCTACTTCGACAACGATGCCAAGGTCCGTGCACCCTTTGACGCCCTTGGCCTCCAACAGCGCGTTCATACTGCCCGTTGAAATGGAGAGGGCCGGGGCGAGATAGTACACGCTCCGGCGCTCGCCTGCAGGCCGCTTCGTCGGGACCTCTCCCGGCCACCGGAAAGCCGAACCCATGCGCTTGTGCTACCGAGGGGTAATCAGCACCCTCCGGCGCTCCGTCTCCAGGTACGTGTAGCGGATCCGATGGATCACCGTCAGGGTCGAGAACAACGCAAGCACCCACAAACATGGAGCCATCACGCCCCAGCGATTGCACAGGGCCCCCAGGATCACGCACACAATGCGCTCGGGCCGCTCCATGAACCCTACCTTGCACGTCCCGATCAGAGCCTCGGCTCGTGCCCGGGTATAGCTCACCATCACGCACGCAGTCATCACAAACGCCACGAGCCCAACGTAGAACAGCCGGTTGCCGCGCGCATAGTAGATCAGCAGGCCGAAGAAGATCGCCACATCCGAGTAGCGGTCCATTACCGAATCGAAGAACGCGCCAAATACCGATACCTGGTTCGTCAGCCGAGCCACCCGGCCATCCACCATATCGAACACACCCGCGACGATTATGGTCAGCCCGGCATAGAAGAACATCCGATTGGTATTGGAGCCCCGCGCAAACCCGAAGAAGCAGGCCGCGACGATATTGATGACCAGCCCAACAAACGTAAGGTAGTTCGGCGAGATCTTCGTCAGCGCAAGGCCGTTGACGATCTTCTGCAGAAGCCAGCCGCTTCCCTTGCCGAATTCGCTTGTCCAGGTCATCGTGAAGCCGCTGTTCCCGTTCCTTCCATGCCTCGCTCCCTCGCGCCCAGGAGCATGGGTGCCCTACAGAGGCGCGACATCCCCCGTCACGACGTCCGCATCGTCCGCAACATCATGGATGGTGACCAGCTTCAGAATCTCCAGCTCCCGCTTGCCGTTCGGAGTCACCACGGTGGCGGTGTCCCCCACCTGCTTGCCCAGCAGCGCCCGGCCGATCGGCGACGTCGTCGAGATCAGCCCCTTTGTCACGTCCGACTCCTCGCTCGTCACCAGCTTGTAGCTGATCTCCTCGTTCTTGCTGGAGTCAAAGACCACAATCGTCGCCCCAAAGCCCACCCGGTCATGGGGAATGTTCGCCAGGTTCACCATCGCAAGCTCGCCCATCCGCTTCTTCAACTGGCCCAGACGCGCGTTCACAAACACCTGGCGCTGCTTCGCCATGTGGTACTCCGCGTTCTCACTCAAATCCCCGAGCGCCACAGCCTTCTTGATCTCAGCCGGCAGCTCGGTCGTGAGTTCGTACTCAAGCGTCTTGATCTCTTCTTCCAACCGCTTCTTAATATGATCTGGCATGGTGCCTTCCGGAATAGTGGGCATATCCTTGCGCCCACGCCATCCAGCCCGCGTGGCGCTCGATCGCCAAAACTCCATTATACGGCTATTGGGGGCCTCCACGCCCCCGCCTGCCCACACGCGCGGCGTGCCGCCCGGTCGCGCGATACGCTTCGAAGCCAAGTCGCCTAAGTAGCCTCAACCACGTCCGCCCTGTCCTATCCGGCCGTGCTTCCCTGCGATACACCGGCCCGCGCCATGTCTGTGGCGACCACCTCCACCGGGCGCGGCCTGCAGCCGTGCAGCTATACCCGGGCGCCCCCCCAATGGCGCCTTTGCTCAAAGCCGACCTCACCACCTTCGCCCACACGCACCCCACATCTTCGGTCGTCGTTCGGCGGCCCGCGGGAGCCCTCTCTCGCACACGACCTCCAACGCGAAGGAAGCGCGAATAAGATAGAGACCAGCCGCATGGCGACTCCGGTCCAAATCGTGGGTACCACCGAGCCTTCCGCGAACCGGGAAGCAGCCGGGCCGCGCAACCTCCCGAGCCTTCACCACTTCTTCCGACCCGGCGGCGTCCTCGCCCAGTCCGCCCTCAGCTACGAGTACCGGTCCGGCCAGTATGAGATGGCCAAGGCGATCGAGGGCGCACTCGGCGAAAAGCGCCACCTCATCGTCGAAGCCGGCACCGGCACCGGCAAAACGCTCGCATACCTGCTGCCCGCGCTGCGACTCGCCCGCGAAACCGGGCAGCGTATCATCATCTCCACAGGCACCAAAAACCTGCAGGAGCAGCTCTTCCTCAAGGACATCCCGTTCCTTGAGACGGTCCTTGGCCCGCTCAAGGTCTGCACCATGAAAGGCCGCGCCAACTACCTCTGCCGCCACAAACTCCACGTCCTGCGCGACTCCCCCGTCCTCTCGGGTCTGGAAGAGATCAGCCAGTTCCATGCCATTGCGAAATGGGAGAAGACAACCGAGACCGGCGACCGCGCCGAGATCGATGTACTGCCCGAGTCCTCGGCGCTGTGGTCCAAGATCGACGCCCGCGGCGAAGCTTGCCTGGGACAGACCTGCCCCGACTGGGAGCCCTGCTTCATCACCTCCATGCGCCGCAAGGCACTCGAGTCCGAACTCGTCATCGTTAACCACCACCTCTTCTTCGCGGACCTTGCCATCAAGCTGCAGGCCGGCGAAGGCGTCGACGCCGGCGTCCTCCCGACGGCCGCAGCGGCAATCTTCGATGAAGCGCACGAGCTCGAGGAGATCGCCAGCCAGTACTTCGGTATCGGCCTCTCCGCCAGCCGCTTCGAAGAGCTCGCACGCGACACCGAGACGATGCTGCGCGCAAAAGGCGCCTCCAGCTCGGCCATCGAATCGGCCAGCGCCACCATGCGCGAGCGCGCACGCCTGTTCTTTGCCGCGCTGCCCGCGCCCGGCAGCGGCGCTGGCCCGCACGATGCCCAGACCGGGCGTATGGTCTTCGACAGCCGCGCCGAGTTTTTGGAAGAGCGCGGCGATACCTATACCGGCGCCATGAATGCGGTGCAGCGCCTGGAAGGCGAACTCGAGCGCCTCCGCGGCGTCGACGAGGCGCCCGGCCTGCGGAAGCGCGCCGCCGAGATCGCCACCCACCTCAAGTTTCTGATGGAGGCCAACGATCCCAACACCGTCTTCTGGATCGAGCGCCGCGCCTCAGGCGGCGTGCGGAATGCCGCACGCGCTCAGGGGCACGCCAGCCACCACGTCCAGATGCAGGCGACCCCGATCGACGTCTCGGGGATTCTTTCGGGCGCGCTCTTCTCGGCCTACCGCTCAGTCGTCCTCACCTCCGCCACGCTGACTGTGGCGGCGTCGAACGGAGCGTCGGGCTTCGAGCACATCGCAAAACGTCTCGGCCTCGCGCACGCCCGGGAGCTCGTCGTCCCCTCGCACTTCAACTACGCGCAGCAGGCGCTGCTCTACCTGCCGTCGGGGATGCCCGACCCGCGCGACCCGGACTTCTTCGTGCAGGCCGCCGAACGCACCCGCCGCGTGCTCGAGATTACCCGCGGCCGCGCCTTCTGCCTCTTCACCAGCTACGCCCAGATGCGGGCCATGCATGAGCGCATGTCCGCCGAGCTGCCGTACCCTTTGCTGGTGCAGGGCTCCGCGCCGCGCCACGTCCTGCTGAACCAGTTCCGCGACACCCCGAACGCTGTCCTCTTCGGCACGTCAAGCTTCTGGCAGGGCGTCGATGTTCAGGGCGAACAGCTATCGGCCGTCATCATTGACCGCCTTCCCTTCGCGGTTCCGTCTGACCCCATCGTCAAGGCCCGCATGGACGCGATCGAAGCTGCCGGCGGCAACCCATTCTTCGACTTCCAGGTGCCCGCGGCCGTCATCACGCTCAAGCAGGGCTTCGGTCGGCTCATCCGCTCGCTCGAAGACCGCGGCGTGCTCATGCTCCTCGACCCTCGCATTCAGCGCCAGCGCTACGGCAAGGTCTTCATCGACTCCCTTCCGCCCTACCGCCTAACCCAGCGCCTCGAAGACGTCGAAGCCTTCTTCACTGACTCACCTGCTCGGGCACCCGAACCGCTCTGAATCGATCGACTGCCCGCGAACAAACTCCAGATTGAGCGTGTCGCAAATATCCGGCAGTTTCAGTCCATTTCGCTTCCAACAGCTCGAAACTTGCACGGTGTCCTCGCAGGTGCGGCGCGACTCGATAGTACGTGGTACGCACACATGCAAAATTGCGAGCCGTAAGACTCTCCCCTTTGCGAGCGGGGATACGAGGCGCGTGTGCCCGATCGAGCGAACGCGAAGTGCTGCCGGGCTCAACCCAAGGGAATCAGGGTATCGGGTTGACCGCGGGGGCCTGCGGCTGCTTCTGCTCATCCGGCGCAAGGTCAGCCTCCGGCTCCGGGAGAAACGCGGTGTCGGGATACTGCGCCTTGGTAGAGATGGTCCTCAATATAGGCAGGTCCACGGCGACCTGCGTCACATGCTTGGCGGTGAGGAATCTGGCCTTGGGCGGATCGGCGAAGTAGGCCTCGATATCGCGCTTGATGCCGAACGGAACCGGCGTTGCCGGCGTTCGCGTCACTTTGTGCAGCAGCTCAGCCCAGGTATTGTCGCAGAGGACGTAGCTGCCGGGGCGGATAAGGTCGCCGGTGTCCAGATCGAGATTGGCGAGGCCATCCTGCGTGGTGGCGTGCGCAAGCTTGTCACGCATCACTGCCGTGGTGTGCAGAAGGCTCTTGACGTAGCCGATCTCGGTATCCGGCCGGGGACCGCGAATCGAAAGATCGCTCAACGGGCCGACCTTCGGAATAATGACGATCAACCCGGCCAGAAGGTGGGTACCGAAGCCCGGATGCCTCCGGTAACTGTTCCAATTGTCGGCCGCGGCGAGCGCAGCGACCTGGCGGTTGAGTTCGTCGATCTCGGGGCTTGGCGGATCCGCATGCATGTTCTTGCCGTGGAGCAGAACCTCCGCATAAGCTACCCTCGGCAGCAGGGTGCGCACCGCGAAGCGGTATCCCTTCAATTGTGGACGATGCTTGTGCAGGATGTCGGCGATATCCAGCCCGTAGGTCTCATAGAAGGCCTTGGCCAGCAGCGGTACGGGGATCGCGAACCCGATGCGGTTCAGATACTTCTCGGGCGCTATCCGCTCCTGGGTGATGTTGTTGATGTCGAATGCGAACTCCGCGCGCACATGCTGGTGTTCGCCCTCGGCATAGTTCACGTTGTTGCCGAACTCGGCGGCGAGCTCCGGGAACTCCTTACCGACGGCGATGTTGATGGCTTCGGGGTGGCCGATCGTATCGCCCAGGTAGTGCGACAGCGCCCCCACAGCAAAGGCCACATCGTTGGCGTTCTTGGAATCGCGGAAGAGGGCCCGGATGAAGTCTCCCGTACGCACATAATGCAGCAGGTCGGAGAAGGAGGGCTGGCCGAACGGGTAGTAGCCGAGGTCCTGGATGACGCAACCACCGTACGCATAGGCATGGGCGACGCGCAGCTCAATGGGGGTCAGCTTAGGGAAGCGATGCAGCAGCAGCGGCTGGATTGAACCGGCCCAGGTGAGATCTATGATGGATTCGTGGGTCAGAACCGAATACGCGCTAGTTGGCTGGGACGCCCCGAGAAGTGCAAGGAACAGTGCCAGGGATCGAACAAGGAACATCTGCGCGGATTTCATAGAATTCCCAATTGGATGATTGATAAGGGCTTATAGGTTGGCGGAGAGAGCGCGGCGAAGAACTCCACCCGCTCGATCCAGACGCTGCTTCGCCTCCGCGCACGACACTCCCAGCTTGCTCATCACAATAGCCATCTTCGGTGAGCCGGCCTCGGCCAGCAGGCGAACAGCAGTGGCTTCGTCGGCTCCTGTCGCGGCTGCAATGATCCGCTGCGCACGGTCGACCAGCTTCGCGTTGGTCGGCTGCACGTTCACCATGAGGTTTCCAAACGTCGCCCCGGTGCGGATCATCACGCCGGTGGAGATCATATTCAACACGAGCTTGGTCGCAGTGCCGGCCTTCATCCGAGTCGATCCAGTCAGCACCTCGGGACCTGTGACCGGTGAGATGGCAATCTCGGCGGCCTCCGCCAGCGGCGAATTCGCGACGCAGGCAAGCGCGATCGTCAGCCCGCCTGCAATGCGCGCCTGCGCCACAGCACCGAGTACGTACGGAGTGCGTCCGCTTGCGGCGATTCCAACCAGCGCATCGGCCGCGGTGAATCCGGCGCGGGAGAGATCGCTAGCACCCTCTTCGGGCGAGTCCTCGGAGTGCTCGGAGGAGTGCCGAAGCGCGGAGTCGCCACCAGCGATGATGCCCTGCACGAGCGTAGGGGAGACCGAAAACGTCGGTGGGCACTCTGAGGCGTCGAGCACGCCAAGGCGTCCGCTGGTTCCCGCGCCCATGTACAACAGTCGCCCACCCGACCGGAAGCGCTCCGCGATCGCATCGACCGCCCGGGCAATCTGCGGCAGCTGGGTGCGCACGGCGGCGGCCACCATCCCGTCCTCATCATTGATGAGGGTAAGCATCTCGATGATGGACAGTTCGTCGATTGCATCGCTGCGGGGATTGCGTGCCTCGGTGGCGAGCTTTGCAAGAATTTCCATCTTTCCGACGATACACCGTCGAACAGAACGCACTATGCCCCAGATGGAGAGCCCCGCGCCGTCATCTCTGCGGCGCGGGCTGATTGCGAGGTAAGTGCTACTTGCCGATCTCGATGATCTGGAACGAGTCCGGGATCATCGGCGCGCGCGGCCCGCGGCCTCCTGGCGGTGGTGCCGCTGCACCCTCGGTGGGAGCGGGAGGCGGTCCGTACTCCGCCGTGATTGTAAAGATGTGGCCGGTCTTCGGATCGAGCGTAAGCACCTTGGCGCGCACCGGTGTCGTCAGATCCTGCTCCACCGCGAAGCTGGTTGGGGAGCTCTCCTTGATCACGGTCAGGTGCCCATCGCCCGCTGACGCAAACGCCTCCATGGTCGCCGGGTTGAACGCCGCGCCATCCACTCCGTTGCCCGTTGGCAGGTCCGTGATGATGTGCCCGTCCGTTGCCGACAGGATGATCATGTTTTTCTTGTCGCGGCAGGCAGCGAACAGGATGCTGTGCTTCGCGTCCAGCGCCAGGCCCGCGCATCCGCCGCCTTTGCTGGATATGTCGTACGTGCCAGTCAACTTCATGGTGCTTGCGTCGATGACGGCGATCGAGTTCTTGTCCTCGACATCGACGTAGATCCTATTCTTCCCGTCGAAGACCGCCTGTTCCGGAGCGCCGCCGAGATCGATCGTTCCCAGGATCGAGCCGTCCTTGTCGTCCAGAACTGTGACGTTGGGAGCAGCGTGGCTCAGGATGTAAAACCGGTGGTTTACCGGATCGTTCAGGTACCCGTCGGGATTGCCCTGCACGTCGATCTTCTTGATGACCGCGTAGGTCTTTGCATCAAACATCGCGACGGGCTTCGAGGTGGAGAAGCCGTGACCGGTTGCGTCGTCAACGGCCGCACCGTGGGCGCTCACCCCCGGGATATCTCCTAGCCGCTCAAGGGTATCGAGCGAGTAGACGCCGATGTGGCCTGCGGCGCCAGACCGCGCGACATACAACGTACGGTTTGCTGAATCAGCCGTGACATAGTCGAATCCGCCCTCGCCGCCGACCTTCTGCGTGCGCACGATCTTGTACTGCGCACGGACTGGAGCGGCCGCGAGAGGCAAAAGGGCGGCGGTGAATACGGCAGCGGCGAGCGAGGTGCGTGTCATGCGAAGTGCCTCCTGGAGCGAACTGCGTGCGCACTGAGTACGCAGGCAAACGATCCCATCGTGCAAGAATACGGCCGGAAAGATTAAACCAAGGTGAAGTTCCGGCCGGCGGGTAGACTCAGTTTGCCGCGGTCCGATGGGTCTGTGGGGCTGCTGCCACCGTGACGCGAGCGGGTGGTGCGTCATACGCGCGATACACGCTGATGTGGAAACAGGACTGCTGGAACTCCTCCTCCACATCGATCTTTCCGGCTTCGATCAGTGGCTGCAGGTACACCCGCATCCATGCGATCTGCACCATAGTGAGGCCGCGCTTGGCAATATCTACGGCCTGGCCCGTCAGGTGCGGCGACGCTGTCTCGCCCGCCACCGGCGCGGCGTTGCCGTTGGTGCGAACCAGCCGCTGCTGAATCTCCACTGTACGAACTGCGGAGTTCACCTGCAGCGGCTCGCGGAAGGCGGCGTAGAAGTCACGCGACAGGACAATGAGAAAGCCCGCCGTCCACGGGCGCGAGTAGCGGCGGTTGGCAGGAAGGCGGTCGTCGATCCGCAGCATGCCACCCGCAGGCAGCGGAACAAGCTTGCCCTGACGGCGAAGGTTTGCCAGATCATCCTCGTCGCGTACACGCGCCAGGCCATCGCGATCCGCCATCTCATTCTGATGGACCAGCACCTCATGGGATCCGTAAAGCGGGGCAGGCACGGCGAGACGCCCGCGCCTGTCGTACAGCGAAGGCAAAAGCAGGGGCGTCGCTGCTTCGTCCTCAACGCTTTTCACGCGGGGTAGCTCGACGGACCAGGGCGGCGTCAGGTTTGCCGCGAAGATTGTGTCCGAGCCGGGCACCACCGTATCAGGCGTCTCCGCCACACCGAGCCCGTGCTGCGCGCTCTCCCAGGTGTGAACCCGGTCCATCGTCTGCGAGTCTGCGAGCGCATCGCCACCGGGGCCTGTACGGGAGTCGCGGTTCGCTGCGGAGAGCTTCCAAGCAAGCTCCGGCACGTAGGCTACGCTGTTGTGGCCACGGCCACCTCGCGGTCCGCGACCGTGCATGACTTTGTGCGTTGCGGCAGCGATTGATCCGCGGGAACTGCCCGGGGTGCGACCGGCCTTGTCGCGGCTGCGGGCGTGCCTCCGTCCCGGAGGTGGCACCTCACCCGGCCGCCGAGCCCGCCCCGCCGTACGCGCAGGGGCCGGAAACGCCAGGCGACGCGAGTCCCGAACCGGCGAATGCGTAGGCCGCGTAACCGCTATCGCCGAAGCACCGAAGAGCTGCGCGAGCGCTAACGAGATCGAAATAAAGGAGTGAACCAGCGCGCGCATCGTCGTTTCTTCCGAAGGGCGCGGAGTCCCCAGAGCAACTTCTACTCTACTTCAGCCGTATCGAGAGAAGAGGTTGCACGTTGGCGCTCGGAACCCAGGTGCTAACGCATGTACTCTCGGGTTAACGGGGGGACGGTTCGAACTTGAGCGTCCAGCCTAACGGTTCTGCCGGGGCCGAGGTATGTTCATCGGGGCGGGCAGGGCCGATCTCTTAAACGCAAGGGGGAGTATGCATCGAGTACTTTGGGGAGTCGTGGCACTGGCAGCCGCAACGCTGGCGGGTGGAGACCTGCGTCCTGTGGCCGCACAGCCGGCAGCGAACCAGCCTGCGTTCTACACTGAGAGGGTTCAGCCGATCTTCGTAGCAAATTGCGCCCACTGCCATCTCGGCACCGCGCACCGTGGGGGGCTTAGCCTGGCCTCCCGCGCGAGCATACTGAAGGGTGGCCGTGACGGCGCCGTATTGATCCCGGGAGACCCGGCGAACAGCATGCTGATCAAGCTGATCCGCCACCAGGGGCCGGCAAACGATCCGATGCCGATGCCGCCAAAATCCAAGCTGTCGGATGCGGACATCGCCACGGTGGAGCAGTGGATCAAGGCTGGCGCAGTCATGCCGAAAGATCCGGACACACGGTAGCGGATTGCTCGGGAAACCTGGAGGAGGTCGCGTTGGAATTGCGCGTTTGCCTCTCGACGTCGGCGGAGCTCCCAAAGTAGAGCTAGGGAGCCTCCGCTACGCCAGGGTTACCCGTGGCACTTCAGACCTGCCGGACAGGCTTGCGGCGGAGAGCGAGCAGCACAACACCGGCGCAGAGGCTGACCAGGCCGGTCAAGGCGAACAGTGGAAGGTGGGTTCCTGCGGCCGGAAGATCTTCTTCGCCGCCCGTCTTCGCCACCAGCAGCGCTCCCGCCTGCGCAGGCGCTGCGGAGGCTGAAGTACCTTCCGCCGCGGTCGTTACGATCGTCGCTTCAACCATCATGTCCGGCTTCAGCTCGGCAAGCGTAAGTTTTTTTCCGTCTACGCTGAAGATGGTGCCCGCGGGCACGAGCACGTCTTTCACGCCTTCGGGAAGAGACAACGTTACCCCGGTCGGCGGGGTCACGGCGTAGACCTTGGCCTTCACCACGGAGACCGCCGTGACTACCTGCGCGCTTCCGGTGACCGGCGCCGTCAGCTTCGTACCGGGCTTCAGCTCCGAGATGGCGACTTGCTTGCCACCTGCGGGAAACTTCGCCCCCGGGGCCACCGTGTAGTTCAGCAGCTTGCCGTCAGACGACTTGATGACCAGATCGTCTCCGCCCGCGTACACGACGGTAGAGGTGGGACCGGAGGTAGGCGCTTCCGCCAAGGCCGGCAGAGCAGCCGAGACGGCGAGTGCAAGAAGGGCGGCGAGCTTGAGGTGTGGGTATATCTGCATGGTCATTCTCCTGGGATCGTTTGAGCGGTGGAGGCTGCCGCCCGCGAAGACAGCGAGGACGGCGGCAGCAGCGTAGCCTGGACCACGAAACGCCGGGGAGCAGCGCCGACGTAATAGAACGGGTAGCACGTGATCAGGGTAAGGGTCGAATCCGACGTCGCGTTTAAAACCGAAATATCGGACGGAAACACGATCCTGGTACTGCGAACCGCGTAGCGGTCCGTGTGATGGACGATATCGCCAGACCCCGGCGAGGTCGTTGTCCGTTCCACCTCAACAATGTCTCCGGTTGCGATGTCCTTGAGCGGGCGAAAGAATCCGTCACGATGTCCCGTGATGGCAAGGTTCCCCGGCTCGCCGGGCAGAGCGGTCCCCGCGATGTGTCCTACTCCGCGATTGAGAACTGCATCGGAAACGCCCTCTAGCACGGGCGCCTCGATGCCGATCCTCGGCACTCGCAGAATCGCCTCTGGCGGTGCGAAGTGCACGTGCAGCGTCTCATGATATGCGCGGATTCGGGCGGAATCCCAAAGCCGATGGACCGGACCCTGCGCCCGAAACGCCGCCACTGTCAGGTGCGACATCGCGCGCCCATACGCCATCGGAAGCACCGAACCGCACACGAGCGCAGCGCCGGCGGCGATCAGGGACACTGCGAGCTTGCGCGGCCAGATCAATGCAGACTTAACTCCCTTGAAGACTGTCAGCTTTTGGGCTAGCTGTGGATACTGCTGCTTACGATTGCGGATGGATTCTGTACCTGTGAGTTTAGCTGAATTGTGCCTCTTTGGGTAACTTTTGGCGCGCCGGGCGGCATACCAGCCCATTCATCGTCGGCCGGAACTTTTTACCTCACAGATAGGACTGTGGTTCCAAAAAGGATCATTATTTCGGAGAATTCTTATCCGCGAGACAAAGAAGGTGCATCTCACGAGCTAAGGTTCTTTGTATAGCGCGAGGCGTTTGGCGTGTCCCCCCCAGCAGCCGTCTCGCGCCCACACTGCATCACTATCCGTGCGCAAGCGCGAATCCGATTGCATCCGCGAGGTACTACCCATGAAGAAGTTGGCTTTAGCTCTTTCTTGCTCAGCCCTGTTCCTAGGCATCAGCGCCTCACAAGCCTCTGCCGATGAATTCACCTTTACCATCTCAGGCTCAGTCGATGCCGGCTCCGGCTATATCACCGCGGTTGCTGTCCCGGGAAAGCCTGGGGAGTTCCAGGTCCTGAACATCACGGGCAACATCGGAGGGGTG
The DNA here is from genome assembly GCA_030776065.1 of Acidobacteriota bacterium. Lineage (GTDB taxonomy): Bacteria > Acidobacteriota > Terriglobia > Terriglobales > Acidobacteriaceae > Edaphobacter. The sequence continues at coordinate 9,914 of JALYIA010000158.1, read as the reverse complement.
AGTATCACGAATCTCGTCAACGCCGGTACGTTCCCCGTCGGCGCCCCCAACGACAACCTGCTCTTCTACCCAGCGGCGGCGCAGAGCACCTACAATCCTGGCGTTAGCGGCTTCGTTGACATCAACGGAATCTCCTTCGCGCTGCAGGGCCAAGGGGACTACAACCTTTACTACGGCAGCTTTGGCACGGGATATCCGGTGGCGTACAACCTGACCTACGGCGCCAATCTCGAGTTCAACGACGTTTTGGGAGGGTTCACTCTGGTGGATATCTCCCTGCCGACGGCGGGAACACCTGAGCCAAGCTCTCTGCTGCTGCTCAGTACGGGAGCTCTTGGTCTGGCCGGCGCCATGCGTCGCCGCTTCCGCATAGCGGTCTAACGAGACCTCCAACGCAGCGGTCAGTTCGCTGCCTCAAGTACGTCTAAGCGCTGGACCAGTCGCCTCTTCGGCAGCTGGTTCAGCGCTTTCCTTTTTGGAGCCCACGTTTTCGATGGGCAGGGCGCAAGTCCAAGGTCAACAATGCGGGGTCATCCTACCGGGCACGATGTACCGAGTTCCCGGCATGTCCACCTTCCCCAACCGAGGGTGTCTGCTTGCCGGAGTGCGGGATTCCTGCGCTCGCATAGTCTCCGAACATCTACCGGCACGCGTAGAGCTACAGCTGGACTGCGAGCCGAAGCTACCACCGCCCCCAGGCGCGGCTGATGTAGTCGGAGAGCGTCATCGTAATGAGAACAAGAAAGGTAAAGAATCCGGAGGCTACCGTCATCTTGATCAGCTTGGACTGATACTTCACATGCATGAAAAACAGGATTACGATGACCGCTTTCGTACAGGCGATCCCAAGAGCGACTACCGGGTTCAGCGGTCCCAACGGCACATAGGCGGCTCCAACAGTGATCGCGGTGCCGACCAGCAAAGCGGCATACACCAACACGTACTGCATCGGGGACACAATGTGGTGATCTGCGTGTTCCGGGTTGACGACGTTTGCGGGATCGTGGTGATCGCTCATCGGATTCTCCTTCAGCCGGTACTCCGGACTGGAGTTGGGGCAGCTCGCGCGGCTATTTCAAGGGATGTCGGTTGATCAGGTACAGCAACGGAAACAGGAAGAGCCACACAATGTCGACGAAGTGCCAGTACAGCCCGAAGTTCTCGATCGGCGCCACATAGCCTGTCGTAAACTCCCCTCGGTGCGCTCTCCAGATCAGCCAGAACAGCAGGCCGATTCCGATGATCATGTGAAGGGCGTGCATGCCTGTCATGGCGAAGTAGAGGAAGAAGAACTGCTCCGTCTTCTGCGCCATATCGGGAGGAAGCGGCTTCTCTTTGATTCCGTATGCTGCGGGGTTCACAAATTGAGCGACACTGAAGCTCACCCCGGGAATGTGATGCAGCTCGTACTTCTCCTTGTACTCGAAGTACTTCACCACAAGGAAGGCACAGCCGAAGACGGTAGTGAGGATCAGCGTCCAGACGAGGACCTGCCTCTTCCGTACCTCCGCCGCCCACACGGCCAGCGCCATGAAGAAGCCAGACGTAATCAGGATTGCGGTATTCATCGCCCCAAGAGGCACGCTGAGCTGGTTCGAAGCTGTAAAAAAGGCGTCGTAATACCAGTTGCGATACAGTAAGTACGCAAAAAACATGCCGCCGAAAAACATGATTTCGGTCAACAGGAAGAGCCACATCCCGAAGCTGCCTGCCTCACGCTGCTGTTCTTCCGTCTCGAAGTGATGCCGGTGTTGCGGAACGAAGACGTGCTCATGCTCGAGTTCTAGTTCGTGCGGCTCGTGCACAACGGTCTCCCGCGGCATCAGAGGCTCGCTTGCTGCGATCGTATTATCCAACGGTGGTCACCTCGTCTGCCGTCTTATGTTCGAGCCACTCGTAGTCATAGGCTTCCCACTCCACCACTGGAATCTCAGTGAAGTTCTCGGTCAAAGGAGGGGACTGGATCTGCCATTCCAGGCCTGTCGCCTGCCACGGGTTGTTGCCGGCGATGGCGCCGTACTTCAAGGACCATCCAAGGTAAAGCAGGGGCAGCATGTACCCCACACCCAGAACCGTGGCCCCGGCAGTCGAGAGCACATTGAGCACCTGGAACTCCTGCGGATACGCATGATACCGGCGGGGCATTCCAAGGTAGCCGAGGATGAATTGCGGAAGGAAGGTCAGGTTGAAGCCGATAAACGTCGTTACCGCCGCAAGCTTGGAGAGAGACTCCGGATACATCCGCCCAGTCATCTTGGGCCACCAGAAATGGACCCCGGCCAGAAAGGCCATCAACATGCCCCCCACCATCACAAAATGGAAGTGGGCAACGATGAAGTAAGTCTCCGTCAGGTGGATGTCCATGCCAAGCGAGCCCAGGAACACGCCTGTCAGGCCGCCGATCGTAAACAGTCCCATGAAGCCGAAGGCATACAGCATCGGCGTCTCAAACGTGATCGACCCCTTCTGCAGGGTGAACGACCAATTGAAGATCTTGATAGCCGAAGGCACGGCCACCAGCATGGTAAGCAGCGAAAATACTAGCGCCGAGTAGTTCGAGATACCCATGATGAACATGTGGTGCGCCCACACGAAGAATCCGAACAGCGCAATTGCCACCGACGAAAACGCCACCGCGGTGTACCCGAAGACGCGCTTGCGGCTGAATGTGCTGATAACCTCGGAGATCACCCCCATTCCCGGAAGAATCATGATGTACACCGCGGGATGCGAGTAGAACCAGAAGAGATGCTGGAACAGCAGGGGGTCGCCGCCCTTGGCGGGGTCAAACACGCCGATGCCTACCAGGCGCTCGAGCGCGACGAGCACGATCGCAATCGCCAGTACTGGCGTGCCGAGAACCATCAGGATCGAGGCCGCATAGTGGGACCATACAAACAATGGCATCCGGAACCACGTCATTCCCGGCGCGCGCATGCGATGAATCGTGACGATGAAGTTCAGCCCGGTGAAGATGGAGCTGAAGCCCGCGACAAAGATCGCTGTCGCCGTCGTGACCACGTGCGTGTTCAGGTAGTGGGTCGACAAAGGAGTCGTGAAGGTCCAGCCGGTATCCACCCCGCCGAGCACAAGGGCGGCCAGCGTAAGCGTTCCACCGATCACATAGAGGTACCAGCTCAGCAGGTTGATCTTGGGAAACGCTAGATCGCGTGCGCCCAGCATGATCGGGATCAGGAAGTTGCCCAAGGTCGCCGGAACCGATGGCACCAGAAACAGGAAGACCATGATGATGCCGTGCATCGTGAACAGCTTGTTATAGGTATCCGACGCAACGAGATCCGGTTGCGGCGTCAGAAGCTCAAGACGAATAAGACCGGCAAACGCGCCGCCGATGAAGAAGAAGAATGTGATCGAGATCAGGTACAGCATAGCGATCCGCTTGTGGTCGCCGGTCAATAGCCAACTCAGCAGCCCATGCTCCGCGTTGATGTAGTTCCTCTTCGGGATGCTGGCAGTGGCCTGATTGGGGAGGTTCACTATTGTGGTGCTGGTTGTACTCATCGGTTCACCGCCTCCGGCGCCTGGGGCGCCGCCTGGTTCGACTCCGAGGTGTTCAGCATCTGCTGGACCCTGTAGTTGTTGTTCAAGCTCTTCACGTACTCGACCAGATCGATCAGCCCGTCTTCACTGATCTGCCCCTGGTATGTCGGCATGATCGGGTTGTAGCCAGCGGTCACGTGCTGCGAGGGATTCAGGATGGCATCCCGCAGATACGCATCGTTAACCAGGACCTGGCTGCCGTTCGCAAGCTGCAGCTTCGAGCCGTACACCCCGGCGAGACTAGGGCCGCGCGCCGCCGCATTCCCTGAATGGCACGCAATGCAGCCCATGCTCGAGAAGAGGCGTTCCCCGTTCTGAGCAAGGGACATGCCGTTGGTCGACTCCTGCGTCCACCGCTCATAGTCAGCCGGCGACAGGACAGTCACCTCGCCGATCATGCCCGAGTGCAGCGTGCCGCAGTACTGCGTGCAAAACAGATGGTACGTTCCAGGCGTCGTCGCCTCAAACCAGACCGTGGTGTAGCGGCCGGGGATCACCTCGCGCTTCACGCGAAAATCCGGCAGCGAGAAGCTGTGAAAGACATCCTGCGAGATCATGGTCAGCTGGACGGGCCTGCCCGCCGGCACGTGGAGCGCGTTGATCTCGTGCTGTCCTCCGGGATGCTCCGCCTTCCACATCCATTGCTTCCCGACAACGTAGATGTTCATCGAATTTACCGGCGGGTTATAGATGCGGAAGTACAGCAGCGCGCCCCAGACAAAGCAGACCAGGAAGATGGCCAGCGGAATGATCGTCCACGTCGCCTCGAGCAGCGTCGAGCCTTCGACCTGGGTCGCAACCGGATTCCTCTGCCGGCGGTAGCGGATCGAGAAGCCCATCACCAGCGCCAAAACCACCAGCGTCCCGAAGATCGTCATCCCCACAAGGAAGAAGTACAGCGCGTCCATCCAAGGCGCAACGGTTGAGGCCTCCCTCGGAAACAGCGCCGAGGCGTTCAGCCACTTCACCAGGTACTGCCACAATACTGGACTGATGATATGCATCGTTACCCTTTGTCCTTCTCTCGCCAGCCCGTCTCATGCCGGCCGTTCTCATCGTCATCCACAACGTGTTCCCGGCCTAGCCTCAGATCCCGTCGGAACATCAAAAACATGAAGCCGCCCAGCCCCGCCACCGTGACCATTCCGCCAAGCTGCACCGCACGCGCCACAACCAGCGAATGCTTGTTGGTCTGCGGATCGTAGTGGTAGCAGTACGTCAGGATGTTCGCTACGGGCGACCCGATCTTGTTGCCCGAGGCCTCAATCAGCCCAAGCATTACATCCTTGGGTGAGTACTCCACACCAAGGTAGTACTGCGCCAGGTGGCCATCCGTCGTCACCACCTCGATCGAGCTCGCGTGCGCAAACTGGTTCAATACGCCGTCCGGCCCCGGGACACGCACATACCCGAACCCTACCGCGCCGGTCACCGCATCGATCGCCGCCTTGTTGCCCGTAAGAAAATGCCAGCCGGCCGCGGTCTCAGGCCTGCCGTATCGCTTCACATAAAACGCCTTCTTCTTGGTTGCCAGCTCCGGAGTCTCCGACGGATCGATGCTGATCACCACCACGTCGAAGTCCTTGCCCGGCGTCAGGCGCACCATCTCGAGCGCTCCGCTCAAGCCGTCCAGCTCCTCCGAGCACAGCATCGGGCAGTTGTAGTAGACAAGGGTCAGGATCGCGGGCCGATGTCCGAAGTAGTCCCCCAGCCGTACTCCCTTGCCTGCGTCGTCGACAAACTCCGCGTCCAAGGGCAGCCGTCGGTTGATGTGTTGCGCGACGGCGACCTTGTCGAGCACAGGCGGCAGCCTGTCCCCGGTGTTCTCGCCGGTCTGCTTCTCCCCATATCCTGCCACCTGCGCGAAGGCCCCGGAGCAGAGTGGCCCACAGAGGAACGCACACAGCAGGGCGAACGCCATCCCCAGCGCTCCCCATGCAGCTCGATCTGTCACTCGGCCCGGCCTCATCGTCGTTGCTCCTGCTGTTCGCTGCCTTCCGGGGTCGATTCCGGCCGTGCGTCGTTGGACTACTTGTGACCCTCTGCCGTAGGCATGGCCGCTTCCGCCGCACCGTAATTCAGCCGCTGTTCGCGTGCTTCCATCACAGTCAGCTCATAGCCCGTCCGTGCAAAACCCGTCGTCAGGGGCTGATTGACCTGCGGCGCAGCGTCGCCCGCCATCAGCGGACCTGCCCCCCGAGGCGCGGCGGCCACCGGCAGCCCTCGTTGCGCGATCAGCTGCATCGCCCGCTCGATCGGGATGCGGACTTGATCAGGATGTCCGTCGACCGTGCTGTAGTGCTCGAGCAGCAGGTCCTCGCGTGCGTGCAGATCCGCTGTGGACTGGTTGCTGTCGTCGATATCCAGCCGCGGCTGGGGAAAGTTGGCGGTGACACGCTGCAGATCCATCTGCTGGAGCTCAGGATTCGTCGCCAGATTCTTCAGCTTTCCCGTGGGGACCTCGCCTGCGGCGATCTTCCACTTCGTCGGTGCGCCGTCCTGCTTATCCCAGGCACGGTTGATCAGGATCCCAAGGAAGTAGCACACCACAAAGAACATCGCGAGAAATCCTGCAAGTCCGCCCAGGAAGACCACCACGCCGCCTACGTTCACGTCCGTCGTCTCGTACCCCGGGTTTTCGGCGTCGAACTGGTTGCCGGGCGTCGAGCTGTCAGCGGCATCCCTGCCCATATCGTGCCCTTCAGTGCGCATGTTCAGGCTCCAGAATCTCTTCCATATGCGGATCGTTGACGTTTGCCAGAGGACGAGCCATCAGCTGCGTGATGTAGAAGGCAGCCCAGGCGGCGATCACCGCGACCGGCACCGTAAGGTACGCAAACACACTCAGCGGTTCCCCCGCCAGATTACCGGCGGAGTCCTTGAAGTTCGGCTCTACCAGCCAGAACATGTCCACCATGCGCGCGAAGATCATCCAGGAGGTCAGCCACACCATCTTCTGCTTGTTGCGCTTCAAATCGCGCGACAGGAGCAGGCAGAACGGAACCAGCCAGTGGCAGATGAAGTCGAGCGAGCAGATCGTCCACCAGCCCCCGCGAATCCGATTCAGATACCACGGAATCTCGTCCGGCACGTTGCCTGACCAGATGATGAGGAACTCCGCAAAGGTCAGGTAGATGTTCAGCATGACAAACGCGAGAGCGAGCTTGCCCAGATCGTGCTGCTCGGTCGCGCGCAGCATGGTCCGCATCGGCTCGAAGCGCGACAGCAGAATCACCGTCATGATGCTCAGGGCAAGCACCGCGTAACCCTGGCCCACCAGGAACTGCAGACCCCAGATGGACGAGTACCAGGTCACGTCCAGCGCCTTGATCCACACAATCGCCCCAAGCGTCAGCAGAATCACATACACCAGGATCCCCGGCCCGCTCAGGTTCTCAAACCGCACTCGCCACCGGTCATAGCTGTCCTCGGTGCCGGCCGCCGGGTCTGCATCCCGCTCGAGCGACCACTTGTTCAGCAGAAACATGAATCCGCCCAGTACCCCGAAGATCAGCAGCGTCTCGACGATCAGTGCGGTGGGGTTCAGCATCGGCCGCTTGAAGTTGGCGGTCATCGCCTGCTCGGCCGTAATTGCATGCTCGGCAAGCGCCCGGCTGGTCGAATCGGCGTCCGGGTAGCGCACCCATTGATACAGGTGCTTGCCGATCGGCGGCAGAATTATCGGGATGAAGAACACAAATACCAGCGGCAGAGTGCGCGACATGGCCTCCAGCGGACGGCGCAGCAGAAGGCCCCACTTGCCGCCGGAGACATACTGCAGCATCAGCACCGCCAGACCGCCGCCCGCAAAGCCGAAGCACAGCATCGACCCGTCGAGGTACGCCCGCAGCACATGGTTGCGGCCCTCGTGGGTGAAGACAAAGGCCAGCGACAGCACCGCAAAGACGGCTGCCACGATCAGCGCCCGAAGACGCCACGCGGAGAGAACCTCAACCGGTGCGCTCAGAGCCGCCGGCAGCGTCCTTGGCCCAACGTGGTGGCCGTGTCCGCCGTGTTCCTCGTGTTGTGTGTGTCCAGATGACATGCTCTTAAGGCCTTCGTCTTGGTTGTGTCGCCTGCGCATCGCCCAGGCGGTTATCGCGGTGGTTGCTGCCTGGATTCCATCGGTGTGATCGGCGTCCTGTTGGGCGGCCCCGTCGACATCGCGCCTGCCGAAGGCAGCGAACCCGTAGCCGTGGAAGGCAGTACGTACTGCTCGCCCGTAGGAGTCCCCGTGGTAGAGGTGCCGGGGAGACCCCAGTCATACGCGAATCCAGCGGGAAGACCCAGGCTCTCCGCAATCGCCGACAGCGGCTTGCTCTGTTCGCCCCCTGCCACATCGCCGGGCTTCGCCGCTTGGCTCAACTGGAGCGCGCGGATGTACGCAGCGACGGCCCAGCGATCCTCCGGCGTGAGCTGCGCCGAATACTCCGGCATCGCGCCGTAGCCGTTGGTGATCACGTTGAAGAAGTGGCCCAGGGGAGCCGCCGCCAGTCTCTGCGTGTGAAAATTCCCCGCCTTTGCGTAGCCGCGCTGGACGATCATTCCCGCGCCGTTGCCCACGCGCGAGTGACACGGCGTGCAATAGATGTTGTAGCGCTCCTGCCCGCGTTCGAGTACGGCCATGGTCACCGGGAAGGGCAGGCCATCGCCCTCCTTGCCGTTCTGCATGCCCGTCCAGAAGTAGCTATCCGTCCGCAGCTGACTTCGCGCGACCGTGTTCTCCACCTGCGGCCGGACGGAACGTCCATCCACGAAGAAGTCGGTTCCGCGCTGCGGAATGAACTTCGGCTGGTTATGCATGTCCTGCCGGCAGCCGGTTGCCAGAAGGCTGACCGCTGCCGCCGCGCATACTGCGGCGAGCTGCTTGATCCCAAGCGAGCGCCCTGCCGGGTGTTGCCTGATCCCTGAACCCTGCATTAGTGGTCTACCTCCACTACGGACACGGCGTTGAACCGTTCCAGAAAACGCCTCGTCTCGGTCAGCGAGAACCTCGGGTCCGTCGCCTCCAGGCAAAGGAAAAACTTGTCCGTCGTAGCCCCGTTGCGAAAGTTGGGAGCGTTGAATACAGGATGGTACAGCTGTGGAAGGCCGTTCAGCGCCAACATCCCGAAGGCTGCCGAGAGGCCCGCAAACAGAATCGTCCACTCATACGCCGGGATGATGAACGCGGGCCATGACCAGAGGGGCCGCCCCGCGACGTTGAGCGGATACGCCCAGACGTTCATCCACGTCTCCATCAGAAAAGCCGTCGTTACGCCCATCAGCCCACCCAGCAGGCACAGCAGAGGAACCCGCGTCTTGTGGAAGTTCAGTGCCACGGCCGCCTCTTCCACCGGGTAGGGCGTATAGCACTCCATCCGTCGATAACCCGCCCGGTGCGCCTCTTCGGTCGCAAACACCAGCTCCGTCGGAGTGTTGAACTCCGCCAGCATTCCGTAGATTCCTTCGCGCGGCGGCATCTAAATCGTCTCCTCGACTACGGTTTCCGAGTCTGCCCCGCCGCGGCGGACCTTGGTCTGCGGCAGCATCATCCGGATCTCCGACATGGGAATCATGGGCAGGAACCGGACAAACAGCAGAAACAGAAACGTAAACAGACCCCAGGTCCCGATAAACGTCATGTAGTCCCACTTCGTCGCACGATATGTGCCCCAGCTTCCCGGCAGGTAGTCGCGATACAGGCTCGTGACGACGATGACGAACCGCTCAAACCACATGCCGATGTTGATCACAAACGAAAGCACAAACAGATAGGCCACGTTGACCCGCAGCTTGCGCGACCATAATGTCGTCAGCGGAATCGCGATGTTGGTCAGGATCAGGATCCAGTAAGCCCAGCCCATCGGCCCGAACATCCGGTTCCACATCATGAAGAACTCCCAATGGCTGGCCGAGTACCATGCCATGAAGACCTCCATGCCGTACCCGTACGCCACGATGAGTCCTGTTCCAAGCATTACCTTGGCCATATTGTCGAGATGGCGCAGCGTCACCAGATCCTCAAGGTGATAGAACTTCCGGATTGGAATGGCGAGCGTCAGCACCATGGCGAAACCCGAATAGATAGCTCCTGCGACGAAATACGGTGGGAAGATCGTCGTATGCCATCCCGCCAGGGCAGCGACCGCGAAGTCGAAGCTAATGACGGTGTGCACCGAGAGCACCAGGGGCGTCGACAGCCCGGCCAGCAGCAGCGATGCCGACTCGTACCGAATCCAGTGCCGCGTCGATCCGCGCCAGCCGAGCGACAACAGCCCGTAGCAGTACTTCGCAAAGGGCAGCGTGGCGCGGTCGCGCAGCGTGCCGAAGTCTGGAATCATCCCGACATACCAGAACACGATGGATATCGT